>JAAYQS010000089.1 GCA_012519155.1 Clostridiales bacterium | reverse complement strand
TAGAATAAATAACTAGAATCATACCACTATCAAAAGATATATTAATATCATTATCTAAAAATTCATTACAAACAGCCCTAGGTTCAAATAATGTCATATTATAATTGGACAAATTATATTTTGCCCCCCATATATTAAAATTGGTAACTACATTACTTATGGCATGAAAAGATATGGTATCACCATAGTTGCCGCTAAAACTGCTTGCTTTATCAACTATAAACATTCTATTATTTTCATCTAATATTTCTACATTATATCTTTCTTTTATTGCTTTTAAGAGTATTCCTATATTTCCTAAAGTATGGTCCATTCTGCTTCCTGTAGCGCCTAAAATTATAATTTTAGATGGCTTAACTTCTTTTGCTTTTTCATAAGCTAAATCAGTATCTGTATAATCCTTTTCTGGATTAAATTTCATCATTGGTATATTTTGATTTTTATATTCTTTTAAGATATTTGGGTCTATTGAATCAAAATCTCCTAAGATTAATGATGGTTTTATTTTATATTTATATAAAACATCGCAACCTTTATCTACACCAATTACAAAATCTTGAGCATCTAAAGAAGAGAAAAGAAGTTCTTTAGATGGAACACTACCTCCTGTTACAATTACAACTTTCATTATATACTTTCCCTTAATAATTTAATATTTTCTTCTATTTTATTTTCTTTAAATACAGATGAACCTGCTACAAAAGCATTTACTCCAGCTTCATATAAAGATTTTATATTATCCTTATTTACTCCTCCATCAACTTCTATAATTAAATCCTTATTATATTTTTCCTTTAATTCATTAACTTCTTCAACTTTTGATATAGAATATGGAATAAATTTTTGTCCACCAAAGCCTGGATTTACAGACATTATAAGTACCATATCACAAATTCCAATTAAATCTTTTATAATACACACTGGAGTTCCTGGATTTATTGCAATGCCAGCCTTTACTCCTTTTGATTTTATGTAATTTAAAGTTCTATCTATGTGTGTTTCAGCTTCATAATGAACAGTAATTATATCAGCTCCTGCATCTATAAAATCGTCTATAAATCTACCTGGATTTTTTACCATAAGATGCACATCAAAAACCTTTTTAGTTTTATTTCTAAGAGCCTTTATAATAGGTGCCCCTAGAGTAATATTAGGCACAAAATCTCCATCCATTACATCTATATGAATCCATTCAGCTCCTGCCTTATCTACTCTAATTACTTCATCACCTAATTTAGAAAAATCAGCTGATAATATTGATGGTGAAATTATCATTTTTATATCTCCTTTTTAAAATTTTTTAATCTTTAAAATTTCTTTTAAAGTTCTTATGTAAAAATCATATCTTTGTTTATTAATTTTACCCTCTTCTACAGCATTTTTTACTGCACATGAAGGTTCTTTATAATGCATGCATCCTCTAAATTTACAACATTCATTAAATTCTTCAAAATCAGGGAAGGCATATTTCAAATTTTCTTTATCTATAAAAGAAACATCAAGAGTTGAAAATCCTGGAGTATCAACAATATATCCATCTTCTATTTCAATAAGTTCGCTATGCCTTGTAGTATGCTTACCTCTACCTATTTTGTCGCTAACTTTACCAGTTTCCATATGTTCTTTTTCTGTAAGAGCATTTATAAGGGTGGACTTACCTGCTCCAGAAGGACCACATAATACTGTTATATTCCCCTTCATATATTCTTTTAAATAATCAATACCTTTTTGTTCTTTAGCATTAATAAATAGCACTTCATATCCAATTTCATTAATTTGCTCTTTTAGTAATTGTTTTTCTTCTTCATTTATTAAATCAACTTTATTTAAACAGACAATGGCCTTTATATTACTACTTTCACAAAGTACAAGAAATCTATTTAAAAGGTCTATGTTTATATCTGGATTTTTAACTGCAAAAACAATAAATGCAAGAGATACATTAGAAACAGTTGGTCTTAAAAGTCTTGAATGCCTTTTATAAATATCTTCAATAGTTCCTTTTCCATTATGAGTTTCAATTCTTACATTATCACCAACCATAGGTTTCATATCCTTATGACGAAACTTTCCCCTTGCTTTACATTCTATTATGCCATTTTCAGTTTTTACGTAGTAAAAACCACCAATTCCCTTTATTATAATTCCTTTCATTAAATCCTCCAATTTTTTTACTATACATATATAATAATAAAAATATTCCTTTAATAATGCAATACTTTTATTTTAAAACATGAAAAATAGCTGCTAAAAATAAACATTATCCTTTTACATAAATCTTCTTAAGATAAAAAAAGTGGCTTATCGCCAGCAGTTTTTAACTGCTAATGCGACAACCACAAAATTATCTTAATTATTTTTCTTATTATTTGAAGAACTATTTTCTGACTGGTCATTATTAGAACCTGAATTATTGTTATTGTTATTGTTATTATTATTTTCATTAGTGGAATTACCTTTTCCAGATCCAGAAGTATCTGTTTTTTCTTTTTCCGCTACTATTGTGATAGTATCACCTTTTTTGGCAGAAGAAGGAGACCATGATTTAACCTTTCCGTCAGCATCACCTTCAATATAAACAGTGTACCCATTTGCTTCTAATATAGTCTTTGCACTACTTGCATACATTCCAGTTGAAATAAGACTTGAAATAGACTTCTCAGCTTCTTCTTTCTTTTTTCCAACTGTTATTGTTACAGTAGAACCAGCTTCTAACTTTTTGCCGGCATTAGTTTGAGATAAAACTACACCTACTTGACTATCAGATGTTACATCCTTTTCTACAATATTAACATCAAAATTTGAAAGTTTTTCTTTTGCTACATCAAGAGTTAACCCCTTAACATCTGGTACAGTATATAGTTTTGTTTCAGGTCCAGAACTTACATATATTTTAACTGTAATACTACTGTCAAGTTCTTTACCCTCACCAGGATCAGTTTTAATAACAAGACCACTTTCTATTTCATCACTAGGAGCATTTGTAATTTCATATTTAATATCATTATTGTCCAAGAAATCTTTAACATCACTTAATTCTGCTCCAGAAAAATTTAACATTTTAACTTTTTCAGAACCTTCACTAGTAATAACATTAACTTTAGACCCTTCCTTTACAGTTGTACCTTCTTTAGGATCTACTCCTATTATTGTTCCTTCAGGTTCACTGCTCTTTTCTGATCCTCTATCTACAAGTTCAAGTCCAACCTCTTTTAATGCTTTTGTTGCCTCATCAATAGTCATTCCAGAAATATTAGGTACTACTACATCCTTTTTAGAACCATCACCTATTATTGAACCTCCAGATAATAAGTTTGCACATACAACACCTACTATACCTAATACTAGAACTACAGCTAATGCTATTAAAGCTATTTTTTTGCCTTTCTTTTTTGGTTTTTCTTTATCATCATAATATTCATCATCATAGTATTCATCATCATCATATTCATCATCTTCTTCATTTTCGCTATCGTATTGATCTTGATTATCATTATTTCCATAATAATTAGTAGCAGCTATATCATCTTTTACAGGTGACATAACAATTGTATGTTCATTATCATCATCTACTGTTCCAGCACCAATAACTGCATTTGGATCATCTTTAATTTTTTCTAGATCTTTTAATATTTCCTTTGCTGATTGATAACGTCTATTAGGGTCCTTTTGCATAGCTTTAATTATTAAATTATTTAAACTATCTGGTATTTTAGAATTTATTTGCTTAGGAGGCACAACATCTTCTTGTATATGTTTTAATGCAATAGACACTGGTGACTCTGCCTCAAAGGGAAGTTTTCCTGTGGCCATTTCATATAAAACAACTCCTAAGGAATAAAGGTCTGTTCTAGCATCCACCATACTTCCCTTTGCTTGTTCTGGCGAAAAATAATGAGCAGATCCCATTATTGTTGTAGTATTAGTTATTGTTGCTGAAGAAGCTGATTTAGCTATTCCAAAATCTGTTACTTTTATTCTGCCATCTTGCATAACCATTATATTTTGAGGCTTAACATCTCTATGAATTATTTTATTTTTATGAGCACAATCAAGGGCTTTAGCTATTTGAATTGCTACATCAATTGTTGAATCGAAATTAAGCCTTCCATATTCTCTTATTATGTCTTTTAATGTTTTTCCATCAACATATTCCATAACAATGTAATTTAAATCATCTTGTTTGCCAACATCTAAAATATTAACTATATTAGGATCAGATAAAGCAGCAATTGCAGTTGCTTCTCTTGTAAATTTCCCTACAATTTCTTCATTGTCTGCAAATTCTTTTTTTAATATTTTTACTGCAACAAATCTGTTAAGCTTATTACATCGTGCTTTGTAAACAACGGCCATTCCGCCTTCGCCAATCTTTTCTAGAATTTCATATCTATCTCCTAAAATTTGGCCTATCATTCTATTCATCTCCTCCAAACAACAAAACTGTTATATTATCTCTGCCGCCATTATTTTTTGCTTCTAATACTAGTTTTTCGCAAGCATTTTTTAAAGATTTTGCACTATTTAAAATTTCTAATACTTCATTCTTTTGAATTTCATTTGTAAGTCCATCAGAGCAAAGCATTATAATATCATCCTTTAAAATATCTATTTCAAAAACATCAATAAGAATCTTTTTACTTGTTCCTACAGCCCTTGTAATTATATTTTTTTTAGGATGATTAAATGCTTCCTCTTCTGAAATAGTGCCAAGATCAAGAAGTTCCTGCACAAGCGAATGATCTTTAGTTATTTTTTTTATTTTATTATTTCTAATTAAAAAGCATGAACTATCACCAACATTAGCTACAAAACCTTTATTATTAATAACAAGACAAGCAGTAACTGTAGTTCCCATTCCATTTAATTTTTCACTAGTACTTGCAAAATCATATATTGCATTATTAGCTGTTTTAATGGCTTTTTTTAAAATTTCATTGTAATTCTTGTTATTTATATTTTCTGATATATAACTTACAATTGCTTCTACAGCCATTTTGCTTGCCACTTCACCAGCATTGTGACCGCCCATACCATCTGCCACAACATATATTTTATAATTTTCCTTTTCTAAATATCCAGCATAATCTTCATTTAAGCTTCTTTTATTGCCAATATCACTAATCATACTAATCATGCTATTATCCCCCTTTTCCTTTGGGTTACCTTAATCTTTCTTCTCACTTATATAACTTCTTCTTAATTGGCCACATGCTGCATTTATATCACCGCCCATTTCTCTTCTTACTGTTACTTCAATGCCTGCCTTTTTTAAAGTTTTTTCAAATTCATCTATAGATTTATCTGTTGACCTTTTAAAATCATTTTCTACTACCTGATTTACAGGAATAAGATTTACATGACACAATATCCCATGAAGAAGTTTTCCAAGGGATTTGGCATCTTCAATTGAATCATTTACATCTTTTACTAATGAATATTCAAAAGATATTCTTCTGTTTGTTTTTTTTATATAATTTCTACAAGCCTCTAAAATTTCACTTATAGAATACTTATTAGCAATTGGCATAATAAGCTTTCTCTTCTCATCACTAAAGGCATGAAGAGAAATGGCAAGAGTAATACTTAAATCTTCATCTGCAAGCTTATAAATGTTAGGTACAATACCACATGTTGAAAGCGTTATATGCCTTTGGCCTATATTCAATCCGTATTCAGCATTGGCTAGCCTTATAAATTTTACTACATTATCATAATTATCTAAAGGTTCTCCACTTCCCATTAAAACTATATTAGATATTCTCTCACCAGTAATTTTTTGAGCTAAAATTACTTCGCCTAAAATTTCGCCTGCTGACAAATCTCGAACTTTGCCATTTAATGTAGAAGCACAGAACTTACAACCCATAAGGCAACCTACTTGAGTGGATACACATATTGAATTTCCATGTTTATATTTCATAACAACACACTCAATTATATTGCCATCTTTATACTCAAGCAAAAACTTTTTAGTTCCATCAATTTTAGATGTGTATTCATAAGTAACCTTCGGTATTCCAATATAAAAATTATTATTTAATTTTTCTTTTAAAGTTTTAGGAATGTTTTTCATTTCATCAAAAGTAAAAATTCCCTTATATAGCCACGACATTACTTGCTTGCTACGAAATTTACTTTCTTTATTGCATTCCATCCACTGGGATAATTCTTCTAATGAATAGTCTAATAAATTATCCATATATAACTCCTATTTTTTAATGAATTTTGTCACAAAGAATCCATCCATTTCACTATCAGGGAAAATAGTAAGAGATCCTTCTCTATCATATTTTAAGTTTCTACCTTTACCAACAAAGAAAGTAACAATTTCTGCATCCTTATGATTTTCTAAAAACCACTTTACATTTTCTTCATTTTCTTCTTTATTTAATGTACAAGTCGAATAAACCATTACTCCGCCAATTTTTAAATATTCCCAAGCATTATTCATAATTTCCCTTTGAATTGGCACAAGTTCCTTTAAATCTTTTCTCTTCTTATTCCATTTTATTTCAGGTTTCTTTCTTATAATTCCAAGTCCTGAACATGGAACATCTACTAAGATTCTATTAGCAATATTTATGTATTTAGAATTAATTTTAGTTGCATCCATTTGGCATAACTCAACATTTGTTATTCCAAGTCTATTACAGTTTTCTTTAACTAAATCAAGTTTATTTTCATGAAGATCAAATGCCAATACTTTACCTGTATTATTTAAAAGTTCTGCAATATGTGTAGTTTTTCCACCTGGGGCTGCACAAATATCTATAACAGTCTGTCCTTCTTCAATGTCTAATAGTGGTGCAACAAGCATAGCACTTTCATCTTGAACTGTTATTTTACCTTCAGCAAATAATTCATTTTTATCTACACCTTTTCCGCCTATAATTGTAATTGCTTCAGGACAAATTGATCCTTCATCTACTTCATAGCCATTATTTTCTAATGTCTCAAAAGTTTCCTCATAATTAGCTTTTAAATCATTTACTCTTACTGTAACAGATGGTACATTGTTTAATCCTTTTAATATTTCAAGAGTTTCCTTTTCACCATATTGCTTAATAAACATTCTTATCATCCATGGTTCAAAAGATAAATCATAAGCAATTTGGTCTATTTTATTTCTAAATTGAATATCATAATTACCTTCCTTACTTACAAAATTACGTAAAATTCCATTGACAAGTTTCCCATCTTGTTCTGAAACTTCTTTTGCCATTTCTACTGCTTCATTACATGCTGCATAAGAAGGAACTTTATCTAAAAACTTCATTTGATAAACTGAAACTCTCAAGATATTAAGAGTAGTTTTTTCCATTTCTGATATATCTCTTACGAAACTCTTTATTATCATGTCTATTGTTTTTAGTCTTCTTAATGTGCCATAAACTATTTCAGTAACTAAAGCTTTATCTACATCAGATAAATCTGACTTGTTTAGTTTATTTGATAAAATTATATTTGAGTATGCACCTTCGTTTATAATTCTATCTAAGGTTTTAACCGCAATGTTTCTACTATTCATATTTTTACCTCTTAATCATTTCTATTATTTATAACAATTAATCTAATTAATTGTAAAATTGACATTAATGCTGCTGCAACATATGTTAATGCTGCTGCTGACAAAACTTTTTTAGCTCCATCTAATTCATCGCCATATAATATATTTCTAGATGATAAAATTTTAAGTGCCCTATTTGATGCATTAAATTCAACTGGCAATGTAACAATTTGAAATATCATAGCTACTGCAAAAAGTATTATTCCAATCTTAGCCAAAAATTGGCTTCCAAAAAATAACCCTAGCATAAACATAATAATCCAAGCATTAGAACTAAAATTAACTATTGGAATAATTGAATTTCTAACCTTAAGTGGTTCATAAGATGTACTATGCTGAATTGCATGACCTACTTCATGAGCTGCAATTCCAGCAGCTGCAATTGATGATCCAAATGCAACCTCTTTAGATAAAGTTAGTATCTCACTTTTAGGATTGTAATTATCTGAAAGTTCAGCATTAGAATAGGCAATTTTAACATTATATAAACCAGCTTCATTTAGCATTAATCTTGCAACTTGCTCACCTGTATAACCATTTCTATTTCTTACTTTCTTAAAATAATTATAACGAGAACTAACCATACCTTGAGCAATTATCCCAATTATTATTCCTGGAATTAACAAAATCATTGTACTATCAAATAAAAACATATAAATTCCTCCTATCTTAAAAGAATGTCATTATCAAATTTATGTCCATTTATATATTGTTCAATAGTTAGTGGTTTTCCATTTGGAAATTGAACTTTAGTAATTTGAAGAATATTTTTCTTGCAAGCTACCTTAAGTCCTTTTTTATCCACACTTATTATACTACCTGGTTTCTTATCTGTCTCTACTTTAATTACATTTGCCTCAAAAATTTTCATTTTTTGATCTTTGTATGTAGTATAAGCAATAGGCCATGGATTTAAACCTCTAATTAAATTATTAATATCAGATGCGCTTTTATTCCAATCTATTTTTGCTATTTCTTTATTTAACATCTTAGCATAAAAAGTATCATTGCTTTGTTTTACTCTATGAATTTGACCTTTTGAATATCCTTCTATTGTTTCTACTAAAAGATCTGCTCCTCTTTCTTTTAGAATATCATATAATTCTCCTGCTGTCATTTTTTCAGATATTTCAACCTTATTCTGAAGAAGTATGTCACCAGTATCTAACCCTTCATTCATTAGCATGGTTGTATTACCAGATTCTTTTTCTCCATTTATAATAGCCCACTGAATAGGTGCAGCACCTCTATACATAGGAAGAAGAGAACCATGAAGATTAATGCAACCATACTTTGGAATATCTAAAACTTCTTTTGTTAAAAGCTGACCAAATGCTACAACAATAATAAAATCAGGCTTTAGTTCTTTTAAAATATTTATACATTCTCTATCATCCTTTAATTTTTCAGGTTGATAAACTGGTATATTTTTTGATAATGCTGCTTCTTTCACATCAGAAAAAGCTAATTTTTTTCCTCTTCCCTTTGGTCTATCTGGTTGAGTAAAAACAGCTGATACATTATATTTTGTACTTAATGTAAGTAAAGATGGAACTGCAAAATCAGGAGTTCCCATAAATACTATGTTCATAAAATCACTCCTTATTTTACATGATCTATATATAAAATTCCATCAAGATGGTCATTTTCATGACATACAGCTCTTGCAAGAAGTTCTTCAGCTTCTAATATAAATTCTTCACCTTTTTCATTTAATGCTTTAACTTTTACATAGTTAGGTCTTTCAACCTCTTCACTTTTACCTGGAAGACTTAAGCATCCTTCTTCACCAATTTGACTCCCCTTTGCTTCCAAAATTTCTGGATTAATAAATACCTTAAGTCCAGTATCATCATAAATATCAATTACAAATATTCTTTTTAAAATCCCTACCTGAGGTGCCGCAATTCCAACTCCATCAGCTTTATACATAGTTTCAGCCATATCCTGTATTAATGTAATGATGGACTTATCTATTTTTTCTACCTTTCTACATTTTTTTCTAAGTATTTCGTCCCCTTCAATTCTTATATTTCTAAGTGCCATTAATTTCACCTTCCTAAATCATATTATTTGGATTTATATCTATACTTATTCTTATTTCATTATATACACTCTTTCCTAAATGATAAAGTATATCTTTAACTTTTTTTGCAAATTCTAAATCAAATGTACCTTTAATTATTATTTGCCACCTAAATTTTCCCTTAATTTTTGAAATAATACATGGTGATGGTCCTAAAATTTCCATATAATTAGCTTCTTCAATATCTAAAAGACCTTTTTTTATTTTGTTCATAAAATCCCTTAAAAGATTTTCATTTACACTTGAACAATTTATAAGTAAAATCTTCGAAAAAGGTGGATAATTCATAATCTTTCTTATTTTTATTTCATCATTAAACATACTATCATAATCATTTATTGCAGCATATTTTAGTATTTTACTTTCAGGTGTATATGTTTGAACTAGTACCTCTCCCTTGTCATCTCCTCTTCCAGCTCTTCCAGATACTTGGGTTACAATTTGATATGTTCTTTCTTGAGATCTATAATCTGGTATATTAAGAGACATATCAGCGGCTAATATTCCAACTAAAGTAACATCTTTAAAATCAAGACCTTTAGAAACCATTTGAGTTCCTATTAATATATCTGCTTCATGATTTTTAAAAGCATTATAAATTTTTTCATGAGAATCTTTATATCTTGTAGTATCAACATCCATTCTTAATATTCTTGCATGTTTAAAATATTTTTTCACTTCAGTTTCAACTCTTTCTGTTCCTGCCCCAAAAAACTTTACATATTTGCTACCACATTTAGGACAAATTCTAGTTTGCCTAATGGTTCTACCGCAATAATGACAAACTAAATATCCACTTTTATGATAAGTCATTGCAATATCACATTTTTCACACTTAAATACATAACCACATTTTCTACAAGACACAAAAGTTGAAAAGCCTCTTCTATTTAAAAATAAAATAACTTGCTTGTTTTGCTTTAATGTTTCACTAATTTTTTCTCTTAAAGATCTACTTAAAAGAGACATATTACCTTCCTTTAGTTCTTTTCTCATGTCAATTATATGAACTCTTGGAAGTGATTTATTATTAACTCTTCTTTTTAATTCTATTAACTTAAGCTTTTTACATAAGCATTTATAATAACTTTCAATTGATGGAGTTGCGGATGCGAAAACATACTTGCAGTTTTTTATTTTACTTAACTCTTCTGCGACTTCTCTTGTATCATATTTAGGATTTTGTTCTGACTTATATGTATTTTCATGTTCTTCATCTACAATTATTATTCCAAGATCCTTCATTGGAAGAAATATAGCACTTCTAGCACCTACCACAAGTCTTGCTTTTCCTTCTTTAATTCTAAACCATTCATCATATCTTTCACCTATAGATAATCTACTATGAAATAAAGCTACATCTCTTCCAAATCGTCCCTTAAACCTTTCTATCATTTGAGGAGTAAGTGCTATTTCCGGAACCAATATTATTGCTGACTTTCCTAAACTTAAAATATGCTTAACAATGCTCATATAAACTTCTGTTTTACCAGAACCTGTAACGCCTTTAATTAAGAAGCCCTTTTCTTTTGAATTTATAACTTCTAAAACTGCATTTTCCTGATCCTTATTTAATTTTTTTTCTATATCCGTATTAAAATCTCTAGTATTATACCTATAAACAATATCTTCTGTAACTTTTAATATTCCCTTTTCAATAAGCTTATTAATTGCATATATAGAGAAACCTTTTTCCTTTGATAATTCTGTTTTTGTATAAATCCCATTATTTTCACTAACAAACTTATATAAATTAAAATATATACTTTTTTCTTCTAATTCCTTTGGCAATGGAAGAGAAATTGAAATAACTTTTTTCTTTTTACTTTTTTCTCCTTTCATAATACCTGCAGGTATTATTGCCCTTATTGCATCAATGTATTTACATAAATACTTTTTTCTCAAAAAATCTATAATTTTCAAATCATCTCTAGACAAAATAGGCTCTTCATCCATAAGTTTATTAATTTTTTTTATGCTTTTTATGGGTTCATTAAGATCACATTTAAGACCTACTATAAATCCTTCTACAAGCCTTGTTCTAAAAGGCACCTTAACTCTATAACCCACTTTAATTATTTCATTATCTTCAGTCTTTACTAAATACGTAAAGGGTTTATCAATGGAAACAGCATCACTATTTATTATTACTTCTGCATAAATATCTATCATTTACAAGCCCCTCTATATAAGAAAAAGCGCAAATTAGCGCTTCTCCATAATAATATCAAACAAAGTTCTTGCTACACTTCTTTTACTCATTTTTTCTAAAGGCACTAAATTTCCATCCTTTGATATTATGGTAACTTTATTATCATTAGATGCAAAACCTATATCTTTAGCTGTAATATCATTAGCTAATATATAATCAAGATTCTTTCTTTGTAACTTACCCTTAGCATTTTCTAATAAGTTTTCACTTTCAGCTGCAAATCCTACTAATATTTGATGTGTCTTTTTTTCTCCTAAAGACTTAAGAATATCTCTATCTCTAGTTAAAACAAGGTTTAAATCTCCAGAAGATTTTTTTATTTTTTGATTTGAAAATTCTTTTGCTTTATAATCAGCTACAGCTGCTGCCTTTATAACAATATCCATATTATCATAAACTTTAAAAACCTCATTATACATTTGTTCATTTTCTGTTACTTTAATAAAATTTATTCCTTCTGGAGCCTTTAAATTTGTTGGTCCAGATATCAAAGTAACATTTGCGCCTCTGTTTCTTGCTTCTATTGCAATTTCATATCCCATTTTACCAGTTGAATTATTTGATATAAATCTTACTGGATCAATGTTTGCTCTTGTTGGTCCTGCTGTTACTAACACATTTTTGTTAAACAAATCTTTTTTATCATATAGCTCTTGAAGTACTCTATCTACAATAATATCTGGCTTAGGGAATTTACCTTTGCCAGTATCACCACATGCAAGTCTTCCAGAATCAGGTTCTATAAATTTATAACCATATTCCTTAAGCTTTTTTATATTTCCTTGAACTATTACATTTTCATACATATTTGTATTCATAGCTGGTGCAAAAATAACTTTTGCTTTTGTTGCCATAATAGTTGTAGATAACATATCATCAGCAATACCATTTGCTACTTTTCCTATTATATTTGCAGTAGCTGGTGCTACTAAAAACAAATCTGCTTTTTTTGCTAGGCTAATATGTTGTATTTCCCAAGCTTTTGGTTCATCAAACATACTTACAGTAACAAGATTTTGACTTATTGACTGAAATGTAAGGAGAGATACAAATTCTGTTGCAGACTTAGTCATAATAACATGAACATTTATGTCCTTTTTTCTCAAAGCACTTATTACATCAAGTGCCTTATACACAGCAATACCACCAGTTACTCCAATAACTACAGTTTTATTTTTATACATATTACTTATTTGTATCAAGGACCTTTTCATATGTTACAATTCCTTGATCCACCTCATTAATTGCTTCTGTTAATGGCTTATTTGATTCTACTTTTACTTGTGGAGTACTTCCTCCTATTATTTGCCTAGCTCTTTTTGATGTTACTATAACTAGAGAATATCTATCCTCTACTTTTTTTAATAATTCTACTACTGATGGATTAATCATTGAATCATTCATTTTTTAAACCCTCCTCAAAATCTAAAATTGTTCCTCTAATTTTATCTACTCTGCATTCTTCTGCAAAAATTATATTTTCTACCTTTTGTACTGCTTCATCAACAACATCATTTACCACACAATAATTATATTTTGAAATATAATTTATCTCTTTATATGCTGTTTGGAATCTAACTGCAAGAGTTTCTGGTGTTTCTGAACCCCTTCCAATAATTCTATTTTTAAGCTCTTCCATTGATGGTGGTACAATAAAAATAAATACGCCTTCTTCAAAATTCTTTTTTACTTGAAGTGCTCCTTGAATATCTATTTCTAAAATAACATTTTTGCCTTGATCTAACAATTCATGTATGTTAGCTTTAGGTGTTCCATAGTAATTTCCATGTACCTTAGCCCATTCAAAAAATTCATTATTATCTACTTTTTTTAGGAATTCTTCCTCACTTAAAAAATAATAACTTACTCCATCTACTTCTCCATCACGTGGTTTTCTTGTTGTTGCAGAAACAGATATATGTAAGTTTTTATTTTTATTTAAAAGTGCCTTACATATTGTACCTTTTCCAGCTCCTGACGGACCAGAAATTACAACTAAAACTCCTTTGTTTTTCATTTTACTCAACCTCTTCCTCTACTATTTCATCCTTGTTACTTAATCTATGTGCAACTGTTTCAGGTTGTACGGCAGATAAAATTATATGATCAGAATCTGTTATTATTACAGCTCTTGTTCTTCTACCATATGTAGCATCAATAAGCATTCCCCTATCTCTTGCTTCTTGAATTATCCTTTTTATTGGAGCTGACTCAGGACTGACAATGGCAACAAGTCTATTAGCAGATACAATATTACCAAATCCTATATTTATAAGTTTTATATCCATAAATTCCTCCTATTTTATTATGTGTTTTTGTAAAATAAATAAACACATTTTATAAATCAAAAATTATTATTCTATATTTTGAACTTGTTCTCTTATTTTTTCTAATATATTTTTATTATCTATAACTAAGTTTGTAAGTTCAATATTATTTGATTTTGATCCCATTGTATTTGTTTCTCTATTCATTTCTTGAATAATAAAATCAAGCTTTCTGCCTATTGGCTCATTTAAATCTAAGGTGTCTTTCATTTGACTTATATGACTATTTAATCTTGTTATTTCTTCATCTATTGCAACTTTATCAGCAAATATTGCAACTTCTGTCATTATTCTATCTTCATTTAATGCCATATCAGAAGTAAGTTCTTTTATTCTTTCTGTTAATTTTTCTTTATAATTAACAGGAAATTTTTGTGACAAGCTAAAAATTTCTTTAACATTTTTCTCAATATCTGATATTTTTAAAAGTATATCTTCTTTAAGCTTGTCTCCCTCTTTTTCCCTCATTTTAAGCATATCTTCTATTGTATTATTAAGAAGCAAGAATAATTCATCTTTAAATTCATCAATTTCTTCTTCTTTTGCTTCTAAGGTTACAACATCTTGAAATGAAGCTATTTTAGAAACAGAAATATCATTCTTTAAATTAAATTCATCTTTTATTTTTAAAAGGCAATCTAAGTAAGACTTTGCAAGGTCTAAATCTAATTTACACATTCCGCTACTACTATTTAAATTTTTATAAGTAATAAATAAATCTACTTTTCCTCTTTTTATTTTTTGGGATACTAAATTTCTAATTTCTTGTTCTAGAGGATTAATAAACTTAGGCATTCTAATATTTAAATCTAAATATCTATTATTTACACTTTTCATTTCAATAGATAACATATATTTTTCATTTTCACTGCTTTGAGCTCTACCAAAACTAGTCATACTTCTAACCAAATTAATCACATCCTTTTGCTCTAAGCTGTATTTCTTAATATATAATAAATTATTTATTTTTTTAGGTCAATAGTTTGTTAACAGAATGTTAACATTTAATTTTATTAATTCTTAATTTCATAGCTAAATATTGTTGCCTAATTAAAAATCTAATATATCTTCATCATAATCTACATTATCAATGTTAAATCCAAACATATGATAGAAATCTTCATAATAACCATCTATGTCTGCATATTCTCTTATATTTTCAGTGTTTATTAAATTATAATTTTCTATAACTTTATTTTGAACCTCTTCTTTCATTTCATAGTCATCTAATCTTATTAAACTTCCTGCATTTACAGAAGGATTACTGTTATTAAACTTATTACTATATAATCTATACATTTGTTCTATACATCCCTCATGAAGATTCTTTTGTTTCATTACTTTATAAAGAATAGAAATATAAAGTGGAACTATGGGAATTGCAGCACTTGCAGCTGTAACTAAAGCTTTATTTACTGATATATAAGCCTTAACATTTAAATCCTTAAGATCATTATTTATTTTATAACATGTTTCACATAAATTCTTTTTAGCCATGCCAATTGTTCCTGAATAGTAAATAGGATAAGTAAGTTTAGGTCCTATATAAGAATAAGCTATTGTTTTTGCTTCATTTGACAAAACATCAGCATCTTTTAAAGCTCTAAGCCATAATAGCCAGTCCTCTCCCCCCATAACCTTTACTGTGCTTTCTATTTCTTCTTTATTTGCCACTGGAATAGTAACTTTATTTATTGTATTATCTCTTAAATCAAGAGATTTATTGGTAAATTCTTTATCTATTGTTTTTAATGTAGATGAATATACATGTCCATCTTCTGTTATTCTCTTAGGTGCTGCTAAGCTATAAATAACTAAATCTATTTTCCCTAAATCTTTTTTTATTTTTTCTATAGCTTCATTTTTTATTTTTCTTGAAAAGGCATCACCATTTATTGTTTCTGCATAAAGCCCATCTTTTTTGGCAAATTCCTCAAAATATTTCGTATTATAATATCCTGCTGTGGCTGTTCTTTTAGAACTTGACTCTTTTTCAAACATAATTCCAAGAGTATTAGCATCAGCACCATATGATAATGATATTCTTGAAGCTAATCCATATCCTGTGGATGCTCCAATAATTAATACATTTTTAGGACATTTAAATTTCCCTTTACTTTTTACGTATTTAATTTGATTTTTTATATTTTCTTTACATCCTTTAGGATGTGCTGTTGTACATATAAACCCTCTAACCTTAGGACTAATTACCATATTATCACTCTCCAAAATACTTTGATTATCAAAGCAACTTTATCATATTGATTTTTTCATTACAAATAAGCATCTTTCATATTTGTTATTTTACATAAAGATTTCCTTTCAAGAAATATAAAATCTGACATAACAAATCCTTTTTCAGAACAAACTGCATATTTGCCACATTTTCTTACTATATATTTTATTTTTTCATATATATTAGAAATATTAAAAATATTACATATTTCATCTATATAATTTTCGTCTGCTAAAAATATTTCTTCATAATCAAATGGAATAATAACTTTACCATTTAATAAAAGGCCATTTTTTCCTTCCTTATTTGCGAGAATAAATTTATTATCCTCTGAAAAGCTGACTAAATGATTATACATGCATTTTGTTACTATATTGTCATGAAAATATCCTACATAATCATTCATCTTAAAAATAATCAACCCTTCTTCATTTTCATAAATATCATCATATCTATTTCTTGTTATAAGTTTCCCATATGTATCTGCTAAAGCACATTTATCATCTCTAAAAAATACAAAATACTTTTTTAATTTCTTAACATTTGTATAATGTTTATCTTTTATTATGTTATCGTATATATCATCATTTTCTATATTCAAAATAAAATAATGATTGTTATATGACTTAATAATATATCCCTTATTATCTTCAAGTACTTTTTCAATAGAATAATACATTAAATCTCCATCTATAACTCGCCTATTATTTATATCTACACATATTATGTCCTTATCATTAAATCTTGTACCCTTAAAAATGCATCTTTTACTTTCTAAGTTTATCATCTTAAATTTAGAATTATTGTCTAAAGTAAACAAGCATTTATCATTACTATATACATAACAATTTTTGTCTGTCTTACAAACCATATACAATCCCTTATTATAAACAATTATTTCGTTAAAAACATAATTAGTTATTACTTTGTCACAACTTGCTACCCCTTTAAGTCCATTAATTGTATATATAAAAATATATTTTCTTAATTTTTCATTAGCCACTTTTATTTCATCACATATACATTGAATAATGAACTGTTTTTTATCTAAGCTATATAAACCATATTTGTTTTCCTTTTTTAATATAACTATATTTTTTTTGCCATAACACTCAACAAACTTCACTTCATCATACTCTGGCACTGCCAAAAACTCACCAGTAAAAATATTTAATAATCCAAGTTTATTTTCCTTATTAATGACAAAAATATTTTTAGATGATAATTCTTTTCCTTCCATATAATATTCATTAGAAGAAAATTTATATTCTAACAATACCTTTGAATTAATATAATTGTAAATTGTGATAACATTATTTTTAAGCATCGCAATTATTCTATCATCATAATAAAATACATCTTCATATTCACAATCAAGAACATATGTATTTTTTAATATATTATATATTCCTATTTTTTCATTATCTTTAATAATTATGTTATTACCTTCCATAACAGAAATTATTTTTTCTGCTTTTACTTTAGATATAATCACATCTTTGTCGTAATTATAAATATATATATATTCACCTTTCTTTAATACAAAGGCATTAAATTTAAACTGACT
>JAAYQS010000088.1 GCA_012519155.1 Clostridiales bacterium | reverse complement strand
ATTATTCGCCATTTATTTTAATAAAGGATGGTAATATTACAGATGAAGCTATAATACTTTTTAAAGTTATTTGTTATATAAGAAAGTTTGAAAAAAACGTATGTGTTTGTATTTACAATGAAGATGAACATTGCATGTATGAAAAAATTTCTCTTGTAATAAAAATTATAAATGAGAAATACATGAATAAGTTTTTATTTATAAGTAATTTTGAAATAAAAGTTATAGGTGTAGATAAACTGAAACATATAATTAATACTATCTATAAAGGTCATAATTTTATTGAAAAAAATGAAAAATGCATTTTAAAGAAAAGTAGCTATAGTGTATATAATGAAGTTAAATTGTTAAATAAATTTAATAATTTGTTAAATGAGTCAATAAGTAAAGATAATATATCATTACTTTATAAATATATTATATCTATATGTGATAATCTTAATGAAGTACTAAATTTTACAAATTTGGATAAAGATATAATGATATTTGTTAAGGGTTCGTTAAATATATTAGAGAATAGTTTATTATTTTTTGGAATAGATGTATCATTATTATATAAATTATAGAATATGGAGGGGAAATATGAGATTTAAGAAGAGCATAAAATATTTTGATGTTTTAATAATTGCACTTATATGTATAGTAGCCTATAAAATAATTGAAAATTATTTATTCTTTTTTGATATATGTAAGTCAGTGGTGTCGGTTATATCACCATTTATATATGCATTTGTATTTGCATATGCACTAAATCCAATAATGAAATTATTTGAAAGAAAATTTAAATTGAAAAGGTCTATTGCAATTTTATTTACATATCTTTTGATATTTATAATTATTGGATTAATTTGTGTGTTTTTAATTCCAAGTATGTTTGATAGTATAGTATCACTTATAAGCCATATTCCAGATTATGTGGATATAGTTCAGGGTTGGATAACTAATATTCTTCAAAATGATAAAATATATGAAGTTATAAATAAAACTGGAATTGAAGATAGCATTTATAATTTTACTGGCAAACTAGGAAATATATTAATGGATTTGTTAGAAGGATCTATAAATTCTATAGTTGGAATAACAACTAATATTATAAAAATTGGATTTGGATTTTTAATATCAATTTACCTTTTATATGATAAGGAAAAGATATGTGAGGGATTAAAAACTTTATTTTTTATAATATTAAAAGAAAAAAGAGCATCAAATATTATTAAATGGTTAAAAACATATAATGATATGATTGGAAAATATATAGGAATTAAGGCAATAGATTCAACTATAATTGGTATAATGGCTTTAATTGGTTTGTTAATTATTGGTGCTCCCTATGCAATTATTATTGCTTTAGTTGTTGGAGTTACAAATATGATACCTTATTTTGGTCCACTTTTAGGTGAAATTGTTGGATTTGTAGTTGGAATTTTTGCATCACCAACTATAGCTATTGTTACTCTTGTATTTTTACTTGCACTTCAACAATTTGATGCATGGTTTTTAGATCCTAAATTAATAGGTAAAAAAGTAGGAGTTCAACCATACTTAATAATAATAGCTGTTACTATAGGTGGAGGATTTTTTGGAATTATAGGTATGCTTTTAGCATCACCAACTATTGCTACAATAAAGCTATGTTATGATGGTGCAATAAAATCATATTTATCTAATCATAAAGAATTAAAAACCGCTATTTCAAATGAAACAGAAGGTTTTTCTGAAGAAGAAATAGAAGATACTGAAAAAACAGATAATTAAGAGTTTTTTAATTTTATAAGGTGGGGCTTTTTTGTCCCACCTTATAAATTTGTTAGTTACTAAAAATAGCAGTGCACCATTCATTTGTTTGATATTTTTTACATAATTTTAAATTATTGTTTTCAATGAAGTTTTTCACTTTGTCAAAGCTCCATTCTACAAGACCTGAAACAAGGACTCTTCCATTTTCTTTTAAATGGTCTTTTATAAAATCTATAAACATTTCAGTTTCGAGTCCTCCTATATTTATAAATATCCAATCAAATTTTTCCTTTATTTCAATGTCCTTAGTTAGGATATTACCAACTAATACATTTATATTATTTAGATTATTTAAAGAAGCATTAAGCATTACTTCATCTTCTACATCTCTAATATCAACTGCTGTAACATTAGAAGCATTTTTTATGGCAGCTGCAATTGATAATATGCCTGAACCAGTTCCAATATCAAGTATAGATTTATTAGAAAAATCCTTTTCTAATATTATTTTTAAAAGATCCTGAGTTGTTTCATGAAGTCCTGTTCCAAAGGCACCTTGAGATATAAAATTTATTTTCTTTTTTCCTTCTGGAATCTCATCATCTGGAGATGCAAGTACCCAATTATCATCTATGTTTATAGCTGGAATACTAAAATCATCATAAGTTTCATTTTCTTCATAAATATTAAAACATTTTGTACCTATAAGTGGCTGAATCTTATTGTTAAATTCCTTTAAGCTTTCAAATTCACCATTATAGGCAACTTTAAGAGTAGTAGGTTCATCCTCTTTTTCTATGTAACCATATCCATTTTCATCTGTAGTTATTTCTAATGGACTTTCATAAAAAACATCATATATATCATTAATTTGTAATTTTTCAATAACTCCATCAACATCTTTAAGTGGTAGGCTGTAGCACAATATAAACATAAAAAAATCTCCTTTTTATTTGATAATATTAATTTATAGTTTATAATTTAAATTGTCAAATAAAATTATAAATTGGAGGAATTTTCATGAAAGAAATAGTTATATTAGAAACAGGAACATTGGGAAATTTAAAATATAATTTGCTTGATAAATTTGGAAGTGTTACTTATTATGAAAATACAAAAAGAAGTGAAACTAAAGAAAGAATAAAAAATGCTAATATAATTATTACCAATAAAGTTGTTCTAGATGAGGAAGTATTGAAAGATGCTAAAAATGTTGAACTTATTTGTGAAGCAGCCACAGGATATAATAACATTGATATAGAATATGCAAAAAAGAGAAATATAGCAGTAACAAATGTAGCAGGATATTCTACACAAACTGTAGCTCAACATACATTTGCACTTCTTCTTCATTTATATGATGAAATATCTTATTTTGATAATTATGTAAAGAGCATGGATTATTCAAGGTCAGGTAATTTCACAAATATAACAAGGCCATATAATGATATTGATGGAAAGGTGTGGGGAATAGTAGGTCTTGGTGCAATAGGAAAAAAAGTAGCTCAAATAGCAGAAGCCTTTGGAGCAAAGGTTATTTATTATTCTACATCAGGTAAAAATAATAATGATAAATATAAGAGGGTATCATTAGATGAACTTTTAGAAAATAGTGATATTATTTCAATACATGCACCATTAAATGGTAATACACAAGGATTATTTAATTATGATAATTTATGTAAAATGAAAAAAAGTTCTGTTTTAATTAATGTTGGAAGAGGTCCTATAGTAGTAGATGAAGATTTAGCTAAGGCTATTGATAATAATATTATAAAAGGTGCAGCATTAGACGTATTTACTGTAGAACCATTAAGTGAAGAAAATCCTCTACTTAAAGTTAAAAATAAGAATAAACTAGTTTTAACTCCTCATGTGGCGTGGGCAAGTGTAGAGGCGAGAGAAAGATTATTTAATGATTTAGTAGATAATATAAAATGTTTTTATAATGGACAATCAAAAAATAGAATATGTTAAGTTAATTAAATAAAGATGTTTGTAAAAGGAAAAAACTCACAGAAAAAAATTCTGTGAGTTTTTTTAAAAGTTTAAATAATTGTAAACAATTATTAATTCAAGGAAAATCCTAATGGGTGTTTTGTACTAGAAATTGAAGCTGAAAGCAAACAAATTGTATATGCTAAGGTTACTGATAAAGCTGGAAATGTAATGATAATAGTATTACTATAAAAAAGAATATTTACAACAGTTAGAAGAGGGGATAACAGAACTTGATTTTGCGTTTAATCCATTAGGAGAAACCTATAAATATGGAGATGAACCATTAATAGATAATTTCAGCATAAATATACAAAATTCAAAGGCAGTAAGAGGAAAAAATAAATTAACAAAAAAGTAATAATAATTTATAAATAAAAAAAGAACTTATTGACATAAAAAAAACAATATAATATAATTAATGGTAATCGAATATATAAATGCAATGATTGAGAGAAGTAGGAAGAAAAATGTCTTTAAGAGAGCAGTTAATTTGCTGGGATAACTGTAGATAATTACTTTTGAACTAGCTCATGAGCAGTAAGCTTGAAATAGTAGTAGAGTTTATCGGTTTTATAATCGTTATTTTAATTAAGTATTAGTTTTGGATGGTACCGCGTAATAGCTCCAATTAGGAGTTATTACGCTTTTTGTTTTCATAAGTATTGGTGTGTGAAAGATTTAAATAACTTAATTAATTCTTAATTATAAAAAATTATTTAAGGGGGTTTTTTTAAGGTGTTAAATTATAAGAAGTATAAAAGATTTGAAACAGTATCACTAAAAGAAAGAACATGGCCAAATAAGCAAATAACTAAGGCTCCAATATGGTGCTCAGTAGATTTAAGAGATGGTAATCAAGCACTTATTAATCCTATGACTGTAGATGAAAAACTTGAAATGTTTAATTTATTAATAGAACTTGGTTTTAAGGAAATTGAAATAGGATTTCCATCAGCATCACAAATTGAATATGATTTTCTAAGAAAATTAATAGATGAAAATAGAATACCAGAAGATGTAACGGTTCAGGTATTAACACAAGCAAGACCTCATTTAATAAAAAGAACATTTGAGTGTCTTAAAGGATTAAAAAAGGCAATTGTTCATATATATAATTCAACTTCAATACTTCAAAGAGATGTTGTTTTTAATATGAATAAAGATGAAATAAAAAAGATAGCAGTAGATGGAACAAAACTTGTAAAAGAATATGCAAAGGACTTTGATGGCGAAGTTTTACTTGAATATTCTCCTGAAAGCTTTACAGGTACAGAAATGGATTATGCTGTTGAAATATGTGACGCAGTACTTGATGCATGGGGTGCTACTAAGGATAATAAGGTTATAATAAATCTTCCATCAACAGTTGAAATGGATACTCCAAATGTATTTGCTGATCAAATTGAATGGTGTTCTAATCATTTTAAGGATAGGGAAAGAATAATTTTAAGTATACATCCTCATAATGATAGAGGTACTGGAGTTGCTGCAGCAGAACTTGGATTACTTGCAGGAGCTGATAGAGTTGAAGGAACATTATTTGGAAATGGCGAAAGAACAGGAAATGTTGACGTATTAAATGTTGCATATAATAT
>JAAYQS010000087.1 GCA_012519155.1 Clostridiales bacterium | reverse complement strand
TTGTATTTTTATATTCTTCTGTATAACTTTTTACTTTCCTTCCCATCTGTAGACACTTCCTTTATTTCTTTTATTATATCACTTAAAAAAACTACATGTCCGTGTCTACACTTCTATACTAACACCAAAACTTCAAATATAAAGTGCTGCATATAAATCTTAAAATTAAAAGTACTGCAATAATAATTACCTTAAAAACACTATTTGAAATAGATTTATAAAGATAAATCTCATTTATAGTACTTCCAATAATAAATATAATTGCCACATTACATAAAAATGAGATCCAATTTGAAAGTATAGTAAGTGCTATATATTTCTTTGAATCATTACAAAGGTTTATTAACCTTTTATTTATCATCATAAAACTTCCTCCATTGAAACTTGTTATTACTTAATAAATATATATTAACTGATAACAACTTACAATAGTTTTTTGTTTTATTTTAAATAAAAATATAAAAAAATAAAAAAAGCCACTTTTTTAAGCAGCCTTAATGTATATAACTTATTTATCTGAATGTCACACCATTTTCCACACTCATTTTGTCGATTATTGCAAGAGATTCTAAATGAATGCCTTGTTCTCTTATCATTTTTCCACCATTTTGAAATCCTTTTTCTATTACAATTCCAGCACCTACAACTTCTGCTCCAGCATCCTTTACTAATTGCGATAAGCCAATTAATGCTTGACCGTTAGCTAAAAAATCATCTAATATTAATACTTTATCTCCTTCATTTAAAAAGTCTTTAGATACCATAATATCATATACTTTTTGGTGAGTAAAAGATTCAACTTTAGTTGTATACACATCTCCTGCAATATTAGTTGTTTTAGTTTTTTTTGCAAAAACCACAGGAACATTAAAATATTGTGCAGCTATACATGCAATAGCTATGCCAGAAGCTTCTATTGTTAAAATCTTAGTTACTTCTTTTCCTTCAAAACGTCTTTTAAATTCCTTACCTATTTCATTAAGAAGGTTAATATCAATTTGGTGATTTAAAAAAGAATCAACTTTTAAAACATTACCTTCTCTAATTTTACCATCCTTTTTAATTCTATCTTTTAATAATTGCATTATCATTTCTCCTTAATATTTTTTGTCACCTTATCTAATTCCATATTTTTAGGAAGTATAAGGTTTAGAATCACTGATACAATAAACACTACTGCAACACAATTTTCAGCAAACACATTTTTAACCATTAATGGAAACACCCCAAATATTTCTGGAACTTGAGTAAAACCAATTCCAATACTTAAAGATAAAGCCACAATAAGCATATTTCTTTGACTATAACCACATTTTCCTATCATCTGAGTACCGCTTACTACTATTGATCCAAACATAATAAGAGTACAGCCACCAAGAACAGGTTCAGGAAGTGTAGCTAAAATTGCCCCAAGAGGAGGAAATAGTCCAGCTAAAATCATAATAATTGCACCCATAAGAATGGTAAATCTATTAACTACTTTTGTCATAGCAACCAGTCCAACATTCTGACTAAATGAAGTAATAGGTAAACAACCAAATACACCTGACAATGAACTTATAAAACCATCACATGTAATTGCACCTGAAATTTCCTTTTCTGTTACATCACGTTCAAGTCCAGCTTCTGCAAGTGCTGATACATCTCCTATTGTTTCTGTGGCAGATACAAGATATATTAACACAACTGAAATTATAGCGCTTAAGTTGAATTCAGGCTTAAAAGGCAAAATTTTCGGGAATGCAATAATAGATGCATTATTAAGTTCTGAAAAATCTACTTTGCCCATAAATATTGCAACTATATATCCTACTACCAAACCAAATAAAACAGATAACTGCTTATAATGTCCCTTTGCTAGTATGGTAAAGCCTAAACAGCATATAAGTGTTATACTTCCTAGAACAAGGTTACTAACGGAACCAAAATCTTCACTTCCATTGCCTCCTCCAAAAGAATACACGCCTACATTTAAAAGCGAAAACCCAATTGCAGTAACTACACTTGCAGCAACAACAGGTGAAATTATTCTTCTCCAGTAATGTGCAAATAATCCCAAAAGACCTTCAATTATACCACCAATTAAAACAGCACCTATTACTGCCCTATATCCATATTCACTTCCTATAAATGATGTAATAGACACAAATGTAAAACTTATTCCCATTACAACAGGTAACCTTGAACCAATTCTCATTCTTGGATACAATTGAAAAATTGTACCAATACCTGCTATAATCATTGCACTTTGAATTAATCTTGCAGTTTCTGTACTTGTAAGACCTGATGCACTTGCAACAATTATAATTGGAGTAATATTGGCTACGAACATAGCTAAAATATGCTGTATTCCAAAAGGAATAGCTTCTGAAATAGGAACCATTCCATCAAGCTCATAAATGCTAGAATACTTCTTCACTAAGAAAACTACCTCCATATTTTATATCACTATTAATGATAATATATAACAAAATAATTGTCTAGTATGGGTATATTTTGTCGAAATTAAAAAATAGAATCTCTCAGCTTTTGCTAAGAGATTCTATTTTTAATATTATTATTTTAATTTTTCAAGTATTTTATTCATATCTAGTCCATGAACCGCACAAGCTTCTTCTAATGATTCTGCTTGAGATGATGGGCATCCTACACAATGCATGCCTGATTCCATTAATATATCCGCATTATTTGGGTTAATACTTATAATATCAGCAATAAGTGTATCTTTAGTTATAGCTCCATCTTTTGATTTTTCTGCTTTTTCATCAAAAAACATTTTCATGTCTTCTTCTACTGTAGAAATTCCACCAATACCAAAGTTATCAACTAACACTTTTAAAACATTTGGTGATAAAAATGCTGGAAGTGTTGGTCCTAAATGTATTTCTTTTACCCCAAGATATAAAAGTGATAATAATACTATTACAGCTTTTTGCTCATACCATGCAATATTATATATAATTGGTAATTCATTAATATCTGATAATTCAAATACTTCTTTTAGCTTTAATGCAATTAATGCTAAAGAATATGAATCATTACATTGACCTGCATCAAGTACTCTTGGTATACCACCAATATCACCTAAGTTTAATTTATTGTATTTATATTTTGCACAACCTGCTGTTAAAATTACAGCGTCCTTTGGAAGTGCTTTTGCAAAATCTGTATAGTAATTTCTCTTTGATGATCTACCATCACATCCTGCCATTACTACAAACTTTTTAATAGCTCCACTTTTTACAGCCTCTACCACTTTATCTGCTAAAGCAAATACTTGCTCGTGAGCAAAGCCACCAACTATTTCACCAGTTTCAATTTCTATTGGTGACTTGCATGTTTTTGCTAATTCAATAATTTCAGAAAAATCTTTCTTTGAACCAGCTTCCCCTTCTATATGTTTGCAACCAGCATAACCTGCAGCACCTGTTGTAAACATTCTAGATTTATAAGAATCTTTAGGTGGTACAATACAATTTGTTGTCATTAAAATTGGTCCATTAAAGCTTTCAAATTCTTCTTTTTGTTTCCACCATGCATTACCATAGTTGCCTACTAAATGCTTATATTTTTTTAAATGTGGATAATAATGAGCTGGTAACATTTCAGAATGAGTATAAACATCTACTCCTGTTCCTTCTGTCTGTTTTAATAACTGTTCTATATCTGCAAGATCGTGTCCAGATACTAATATACCAGGATTTTTTCCAACGCCAATATTAACTTTTGTTATTTCTGGGTTTCCATAAGTTTTTGTATTTGCTCCATCTAAAAGCGCCATACCATCAACACCAAACTTACCAGTTTCTAAAGTCAATGCTACTAAATCATTTGCTGTTAAAGAATCATCCATTAATTTTGCTAATGCTTCTTGCATAAATTCATCAATTGCTTCATTATCATAACCCAATGCATTAGCATGTTTTGAATATGCAGATAATCCTTTTAATCCATAAGTAATTAATTCTCTTAAAGAACGTATATCTTCATTTTCAGTTGCTAATACTCCAACTTCTTTAGATTCTGCTTTTTCTTTAAGCATTGCATTTACTTCTTTTCCATTGTTATTTTTAGATACAATGTTCTTTAAAGTAGCTAAAAATCCTGATTTTTTATTTTCTCGAATATCCCATGTAACAGCTTCTGATAAATTATTCTTGTCATTTAGCTTGTTCATTAATTCATTTTTTATTGATAATGTTTCTTTTACTCTTGCATAAAATACTTCATCATCAAAATTTGCATTTGTAATTGTTGTAAAAAGATTTAATGTAATATAGTGATTAATTTCTTTATCTACTTTCTCTCCTTCTTTTCTAAGTCTTGTTGTTACTTCTGATAAACCTTTAGTTACATATATTAACAAATCTTGCATATTAGCTAAATCTGCAGATTTACCACATACACCTACTTTTGTACATCCTTTATTTCCAGCTGTTTCTTGACATTGCATACAAAACATATTGCTCATACTCTTTTCTCCTTTTTTATATCTTTAAATTTTTTATATGAAATTCATCTCTATGAGCACATTATATATTGAGTACAAAGCAAAATCCGTAACATATGTTACGGATTTTGTTTTTAATTTATAATGCTTTTTATATATTCATAACACTCTTGAAGTTCTTTATATGATATAACTTCAGATTTATGTTCAAAAAGTATTTTAAAATTACTATTTGTATTTTTTATTAATTTCAAATACTTTTCTATATCTGCAAAACCTTCTTCACTTTTTAATTTCTTAAGAGGTGGATAGTGATAGTATTTTGTATCCCCAGCCTTTGCATTCCATAAATGTACTAAATAAGTGTATCTTGCAAACCTGCTTACAAGAGCATAAGCATCAAAATTATCGTTAATCATATTTTGTATATGAAGCCTTCCTGTATCTAAACATAATCTTATATTTTTATACTTTTTAAACAAATTATCAATAAAATTATCATTAAATATATATTTATTTAATGCATCTAATTCTAAAACAGGAATAAAATTATATTCTTCTGATTTTAAAGTAAGCCATTTAAAAAGCTCTTCTGAATATAATTTAAATCTTTCTATTGGATATTCATCCTCATAAACATATTCACTCCTATCACTAAATCTCCATCTAGTAAGATCAAAATTTCTATCTATTATTGCAGGTTTAGGAAAGTGAAATAAAATATATTCAGGATTTAATTTATTCTCTTTTATATACTTAAGTTCATCTTCTATTCTTTTATAACTCTCTGTTCTTACCTTATGATCTAATGATAAAAATGGCACATCTCTTAAATAATTATCATTTTTTATAAGCGGAAAGTGAATTCCATATTTATAATGATTTTTCTTTGACTCTTTTATTAAATTTTTAACATCCTCTTCATTAAAAAGGCATATTTCTAATCCATAAAATTCTTTTTTGAAATCTCTATCAAATTTGCAAAAGTCATACTTTCCATGCATACCAATCATAAAATTATTCATATTATTATCTCCTGTATTTTAAAAATAGTGCATAAAACATATAAAAAGCCATTGCAACAAATGCAAAGGCTTTTTATAATATATCTCTAAAATTATTACATTCTATCTACACTTTCTATTGCAAGTAAATCTAATGCCTTTTCGAGAACATCTTTCACAAGATTAATAAGTGCAAGCCATGAATTCTTCTTAGCTTCATCTTCTTCTGATAATATTCTAGTACTATTATAGAATTTATTAAAGTTATTTGATAATTCGTAAATATAGTCACACACCTTATGTGGTGCATGATCTCTAAAGCTTGTTTCTACAGCTTCATTAAACTTAACTAGATAAAGCATTAAGTTTCTTTCATCATCACTTTGAGGTTCTATTATAGTACCATTTATGTTATTGTCAGCTTTTCTTAAAATAGATTTAATTCTTGCTATTGTATAAAGTATATATGGTCCTGTATTCCCTTCAAATGAAGCAAATCTATCTATATCAAAAATATAGTTTTTAGAAGCTTGATTTGACAAATCACCATACTTAAGTGCTGCAAGACCAACCTTAGATGCAACTAATTGTGCTTCTTCACCTTTTATGTTTTCATTTTCTTTAAGCTTTTCAAAACCTGCATCTTTTATTATCTTAATTAAATCTGCAAGTCTCATAACTCCACCTGCACGTGTTTTAAATGGTTTCCCATCTTTTCCATTCATTGTTCCAAATCCAACAAAGTAAAGTTCTGTGTTTTTAGCTATATTAGTTTGTTTTGCACATCTAAATAATTGAGTAAAATGAAGTTCTTGTCTCTTATCAGCTAAGTATATTATTTCATCTGCATTAAGATTATTTACTCTATCTATTATAGTAGCTAAATCTGTTGTACCATAAAGTGATGCACCATCAGATTTTAATAATAAAAATGGTGGTATTTCTACTTTATCATCTTCTCTCTTTACATCAACTACTAATGCACCTTCACTAAGAGTTGCATATTTATTATCTTTTAAATATTTTATCATATCAGGAATAAATTTTTGTGCATCACTTTCACCATTCCATAATTCAAAATTAACATCTAATGCACTATAATTCTTTTTAAGATCTGTAACTGATACATTTAAAATATGTTTCCATAAAGCCACATAACCTCTTCTTCCTTGTTGAAGTTCTACTGTTGCTTGCCTTGCTGCTTCCATAACCTTTTCATCACTTTTAGCAAGTTTACTAGCATATGGATATATATCTTCTAATTCATCAATTGTAAAAGGAGCTTCTTTTGGATATTCCCCTTGAAAGTTCTCATCAAAATATGGAAGGTTTGGTTGACGTCTGTTAACTTCAGATATTACCATACCCATTTGAAGACCCCAATCTCCTAAGTGAACGTCCCCAATTACATCATGGCCTAAAAATTTTGCTATTCTCTTTATACTTTCACCTATTATTGCTGATCTTAAATGTCCTATATGAAGAGGCTTTGCTACATTTGCTCCACCATAGTCAACAACAATCTTTTTTGGATTTTCTACTGTTGAAACTCCAAATTTTTTATCTTTGTTCATTTTAGAAATATAATCTTTTAAAAATTCATCATTTACAGTTATATTAATAAATCCTGGCCCAGCAATTTCAAGCTTTGAAAAAATATTATTTCCCTTAAGATTATTTACTACTTCTTCAGCTATAACTTTTGGTGCTTTTTTATGCTTTTTAGCATTTGCAAGTGCACCATTACATTGATACTGACAAAGATCAGGTCTATTAGAAACGCCTACTTTTCCAGATTCTTTTTCATATCCTAAGTCTTCAAATGCGCTTTTTACTATATCACCGATCTCATCAATGAATAATTTCATAAATTTACCTCCTGAATTCTTTATATACAAATAACATAATTAATTGTAAGTATAATAATTATATCACAAAAACAAATTAGCTATGAATATTTTTTATATCCCTGTCAAAAATATAATTATATTAAAAATAATTATAGATTTTAATTTTTTTTGAAATTTTAATGCAAAATTAGAGTTTTTTCGTCGTTTTTCTTGTTTATTTTTACAAATTGTTACTTAATTACTGTACTTTAATTTTTTTTTAAGATATCATATATTAGTACGTAATATTATTGAAAGGATAAGATGATACATGAAATTAAATTTAAATCTTTATGAAACTATGGCTTTAGTATGTCTTGTATTTTTCATAGGAAGATATTTACCTAATAAAATTACAGCACTATCAAAATATTGTATTCCTCCAGCAGTCGTAGGCGGCTTTTTATTTTCCTTATTAATACTTATTTTTCATATGACTGGAATAATAACATTAAACTTAGATACAACACTACAAAATATTTTTATGACAGCCTTTTTTACAAGTATTGGCTTTACTGCAAGTATAAACGTTTTGAAAAGGGGTGGATTAAAGGTTGTTATATTTCTTGGACTATCAATACTTTTAGTAACTCTTCAAAATGTTCTTGGTGTAACACTTGCTTCACTTTTTAGCTTAAACCCACTTCTTGGACTTTGCACAGGATCAATTCCTATGGTCGGTGGTCATGGAACAGCAGGTTCTTTTGGACCAATGCTTGAAAGCCTTGGAGTCTCAGGGGCTACTACAGTTTCAATAGCAACTGCCACATTTGGTCTTGTTATGGGAAGTGTAGTAGGAGGATTGGTTGCAAGAACACTAATAAATCGTCGTAATATAGAAACTTGTGAACATATCAAAAAAAATGAAGAATTTGGTGATT
>JAAYQS010000006.1 GCA_012519155.1 Clostridiales bacterium | reverse complement strand
TTTTTTGATATAATTTTTTCGCAACAAAAAATAATAACTAAACAAAAAACAAAGGAGTATTTCCCTATGAAAAATTTTACCACAGATACATATGAAATTAAAAGAAAAATTATTAATTTTGCAAAGAAAATTACAGTTGGAGTTGGTCAAGTAGAAAAAAAATTTATTGAAGATATTATTTATGGAATTTCTAAATCTAAAAGTATTTTACTCTCTGATATTTCAGATGCTTTAATTGAACCTATAAATAAAGTGAATACTGTTGAGAGATTAAGCAAGAATCTAATGAAAAATATATCAGGTAGCGTTTCTGAAAACTATTATGATTTAGTGTTAAACAGTATTAATATGAGTGAGCCTGTTATTCTTGTTGATGATAGTGATGTAATTAAGCCTTATGGCAATAAATTTGATTCTCTAGGTTTTGTTCGGGACGGCTCTAGCCGAAAAAACAATTGTGAAAAAGGCTATAAAGTTACAGAAATGGTAGCATTAACACAAAATAAAAAGCAACCAATCAGTTTATTTTCTAAAATACATTCGGCACAAGAAAAGGAATATAAATCTACTAATGAAGTAACATTTGAAGGATTAACTTCAGTAATAAATACTATTAATACTAAAGTCACTTTTGTTTTTGACCGCGGATATGATATGAATGATCTTTTTAGATTTATGTATAACAAAAATCAAGATTTTGTAGTTCGATTAACTGAAAGAAGAAAAATATTTTTTAAAGGTAAATGATACAAATCTACCACATTAAGAGATTCAAGGAAAGGAAAAATAAAAACAAAAGTTATTATTTCAAGGTAAAGAAAAAGACTGTTATATAAGTCATATAAATTGCCAAATAACTGCTTCAAAAAAGAATATGTTTTTAGTTCTAATATATGGCTTATCGGATACTCCAATGATGCTTGCTACTAATAAAATAATTAAATCAAAAGAAGATGTAGTAAAGATATTAAGATTATATATGTCTAGATGGAGAATTGAAGAATATTTTAGATTTAAAAAGCAGGAATATGGATTTGAAAATTTTAGAGATAGAAGTTTAAAATCTATAAATAACTTAAATCAATTATTAACATATACAATAGGTATGCTTGGTATTTTAGCAGATAATATTGGAACTAAAAGACCTATCAGACAATATTATTTTAAATTCTAAAGCTTTTAAGAAAAATATGCTCTATACATCAGTTATGTTTTAAACTCACGGTATAATTTATAAAAAATAATAGTCACTAAAAAATCGTATTTTTAATACGTTTTTTGGGTGACCACTTTTTTAGAAAAAATCTATAGAATTCACTATATTCATTTAAAATGCTAAATTTAAATCGGACTTTTGCATTTTTTAATGCAAAATACGGAAACTCAAAATAAATATTACTATAAATTTGACACTCATTTCACTAAAATTTATAATAAATATATTATTAATTAAGAAAAATCAACAATTTTATTATTAATGTTGAAATTTAACGTGAAAGAGGTGTTTATATAAATGTCTGAAAACAAAGAAATAATTTTTAGCGGTATACAGCCATCTGGCAATTTAACTTTAGGTAATTATTTAGGTGCACTAAAAAACTGGGTTAAGCTTCAAGATGATTATGACTGTTATTTTTGTATTGTAGATTTACATGCAATTACAGTTCCTCAAAAGCCTGCTGATTTAAGAAGAAGAACATTAGAATTACTTGCAATATATATTGCTGCAGGAATTTCTCCTGATAAAAATACTATATTTATTCAATCTCATGTACCTGCTCATGCTGAATGTTGCTGGCTATTAACTTGTAACACATACATGGGTGAACTTAGTAGAATGACTCAATTTAAAGACAAATCACAAAGATATGGTAGTACTGGTAATCCAATAGGTGCAGGTTTATTAAATTATCCTACACTAATGGCTGCAGATATTTTACTTTATCAAACTGATCTTGTTCCTGTTGGTGTAGATCAAACTCAGCATTTAGAACTTACAAGAGATATTGGTGCTAGATTTAACAATACTTATAGTGAAACATTTAAAATTCCAAAAGGATACGTTCCTAAGGAAGGTGCTAAAATTATGGATTTACAAGAACCAACTAAAAAAATGTCTAAGTCTTCAGATAATCCAAATTCATTTATTTTAATTATGGATCCACCTGATGTGATTAGAAAGAAAATCTCAAGAGCAGTAACTGACAGTATAGGAATTATCAACTACAGTGACGATCAACCTGGAGTTAAAAACCTTTTAAATATTATATCTGCAATTAAAGATATTTCACCAGAAGAATTAGTTGAATCTTATAAAGGGAAAGGATATGCAGACTTAAAGAAAGATACAGCCGATGCAATTATAGAAGAACTTGAACCAATACAAAATAAAGTAAATGAATTATTAAATGATAAAAAATATCTTGAAAGCATATACAAAGCAGGTGCAGAAAAAGCATCTTATGTTGCTAATAAAACTCTAAGAAAAATGATGAAAAAGATTGGTATGATTCCAAGATAATGAATAAAAAAACAAACTTAATTAATTTCCTAGATAAAACTATATTTAATAATTTCTATTTTGTTTTATTTTATCTGGCAGTTAATTTTTGCTTTGTAAGTATACTAAAAGAAGTGCCTATGATTAATTTAATATCAAAAATGGCACTTCTATGGGGTATACTGCTATCTATATATCATTTTTTTATAATTGTAAAGAGAAAGATAGAAATTTCAGAACTTATTATTTACTTTTTTTTATGCTTTACTCTATTTTTAAACATTATATTTTATAGAACTGGTGAGAACTTAAAAATATGGATTGTAAACTGTATAATGCTTACTTCTGTATTTTATATAAATAAAGATAAAACAAAAGATGCATTAGAAACAGAACTAAGAATACTATCTAATTTCACAATTGTATTTACATTTATATTATCATCGATATCAACCATTATGTATATTAGTAAGCTTTCTATTACGGTTTCAGATACTGTTTACGGAGCTAATCAAGGTCTTTACGTTTATAAAAACACATTAGCTATTGCAGCTGCAATAAGTCTTATATTATCTTTATACTGCTATTTTATCGAAACTTCAAACAAGATAAAAATATTTTATATTGTTAATATAGTACTTCAGCTTATAAATGTGTTTTATTCAAAGGGAAGAAGTGCCCTTCTAATATTACTTGCAATACCCTTTGTAATAATTTATTTATATGTAAAAAATACAATATTTAGATGTTCAATTATTTTAGTGCCAGCAGCATTATGTATAGGATTATTTGCTAAATTTCATGATAAATTATATGATTTTTTATCTGCTAGAAATGAACTTTGGTACTCTGCATATCTATTATTTAAAGATAATTTATTTAAGGGCGTTGGAAATTCTTCAATGGTAGAAAAAGTATACAGTATGAGGCCAGGAGTTATACTTCCTGGAATAGAAGATGGCGGTCTTCATAATATATATCTTCAAATGATAACTTCAAATGGAATATTATCTTTAATAATTTTTTTAGCTTTCATATGCTTTGTTATTTATAATATAACAATAAAAATTGATGTTTTATCCGGCAAAGAAAAGCTGGCTGCAAGCTCTTTATTAATTTTAGTATTTGGTATATTATTTGTTAATGTGTTTGAAAGTAATTTAATATATATATCCAGCTTTATATCAATAATTTTCTGGTATGTTTTAGGCATAATATATAATTTATATACAAAAAAATAAATATAACTAATATTTGAGTTTCCGTAAAATTATCCACAATAGATAATTTTACGGATTTTTAATCCACAAATTCTTAAATTTTACATAAAAATAAGGAAATACACTAAATTTTTTGATATAATTTTTTCGCAACAAAAAATAATAACTAAACAAAAAACAAAGGAGTATTTCCCTATGAAAAATTTTACCACAGATACATATGAAATTAAAAGAAAAATTATTAATTTTGCAAAGA
>JAAYQS010000086.1 GCA_012519155.1 Clostridiales bacterium | reverse complement strand
ATTTCTATTACACCTAAGTCATAAACAAATAAAGCATAGAAAGCATCATCTATCCATATTTCAATAGCATTAGCATCTTTCTTAACATCAAATTCTTTTATTTGACCTCTGTTCTCTAAGCACTCCATAACCTCTTTGGCTAGAGTATCAGCTAACTCAAGTCTATTTTTATTTCTTAAAGCAAATACTGTATAGTCTTTTCTTTCATTTGATAAAAGCATAAGATACTTAAAAGCTCCATCCTCTGCTAAAGCTAGATTACGAATTTCTTTGCTTAATTCATTCTTTCTTTTCTCTTCTAATTCTGGTAATTGTGCCATTAGCATCTTATTCATTGCGTGTAAATCTGTTTTTATTTCAGCTTTCTTATTGTTTTCCATTACATTACTCTCCTTTTAACGAAACAATGATTACAAACTGCTGTATACATCTCATTTCCACCTACTGAAACTATCTCTCCGTCTGTTACCATTTTTCCATTTACTAATCTAACATTTTGTCTTGCTACTTTTCCGCAATGACACATAGACTTAAATTCTTCTACATCATCACAGATTTCCAATATTCTTTTTGACCCTTCAAATAACTCTCCTTGGAAAGTTGTTTTTAAGCCATAGAATATCACAGGTATATTATAATTATAACATATTTTTTGAAAAATGTCAATTTGATTTTTTGTTAGGAACTGGCTTTCATCAACTATTATAGCATCAGGCTCAACTTCTCCAATATCTTTTAAAACCTCTAAATATAAGTCATCTGGTATCCACTTCGCCTCAGCATCTTCTAAGTTTGCTCTTGTAGAGATTACACATTTATCTACTCCATCTCTAGTGTCTAATCTTGGCTTATATACAAGAGTATTTAGTCCTTTTTCCTTATAGTTATATATTACTCTTAATAAATCAAAAGTCTTTCCACTTCCCATGACCCCAGTCTTAAAAAATATCTTGCTCATAACAACACTCCTTATAGTTTCTTTACTACTTCATTCCATGTTTTACATATGTCATGATTAAGTACCATACCATCATAAATTCCATAGTAGTCTAAAAGAATTGGCATATTACTTTTATTAGTTTTTATATTTTTTATATCATCATCTATTATAGCATAACCATTAAACACATCTTTGTTTTTCATTCTCCAGTCGACATAGTAAACTTTGCTCTCTAACTCTGGGAAATATTTTTCTAGCCATTTATGTTTATATATTACTGATTCTGGACTATGCATTGTTACTACTCTAACATCATATCCTTTGTCTAAGAGATATTTTATACCTTCCACAGCTCCATTAAGAGGAACAGCTTTCTCATATATTTCTTTGCTAGACCTAAATAACTTAGATACGTGAGAGTCGTCCCATAAAGGACAAAACTCATAGTATTTCTTAGAACCCTTTATTCTAACATCAAGTGGCTTTTCCCCAGTTATTTCTTTATAAAGAGCAGCAACAGCAGCCCTAGTATCAGCTAAAGTATCATCTACGTCAACAAATATAATCTTTCTATTTTCTTCTCTTGTAAACATAATCTAATCCTCCTTTTTT
>JAAYQS010000085.1 GCA_012519155.1 Clostridiales bacterium | reverse complement strand
TAATTTATCAAAATTTTCCTGAGCTTTCTCTAAATTTATATTAATTTTCAAATCATCTAAAGTTTCAGATATACCTATATCTTTCTTTATAATAGCAAGCTTTTTACTTATAAAGGCAGATTCTTTTCCTACTATTTCTGTATCACTAGTTTTTAATAAGTAGTTAAGAGGTGATCTTTTTATTGAAAGTTCACTTTTCCAAAGTTCCTTTATTTCTTTTTCCTTTGCTTTATCTAAATTTTCTATAGCCTCATATAATTTTTCAACAGATCCATAATATGAAATAAGTGGTACGGCGCTAGCTTCTCCAACTCCACTTACACCTTTTATATTATCTGATTTATCTCCTACTAAGCTTTTTAGATCAGGTACCTGACAAGGTTTTATTCCAAATTCTTCTTTTACAAGTTTTTCTGTAAGTTCAAAAGCCTTATCAGGAATATTATAATCATCTTTATTTAATTTATACTTTTTAAACAATCCATTAGCCTTTTCTTCTGTTGTAAACATAAGCCATAATCTTGTATTTTTAGTTACTAATTGAAGATAATCATTATCCTTTGTAAGTATTCTAACTGGTATTTCATTTTCAAATTTTGTGCTAAGGGAACCGCAAAAATCATCAGCTTCATATCTGCTATCCATAAATTGCATAATATTCATTTCTTTTAGAATTTCTTGACAAAGTTTAAATTGATCTTTAAGTGGTTCTGGAGTTTCATTTCTTGTTCCTTTATAATCCTTATCTATCTCTCTTCTAAAGGTATTTCTAGATATATCCCATGCTACTGCAATGTGAGATGGCTTTTGCATTTTTATTATTTTTATAAGAGTTCTCATAAAGCCATATATAGCATTTGTATAAATTCCAGTAGATGTATGCATAATCTTTCCATAATAAGCTTCTCTTTCTTCCTGACTTTTAGCAAACATTAATTCCCTTGGTAAGTTTCCATAATACTGAGTACTTAACAAACTTGATCCATCTATTAATAATAAATAATTATCTTCCATTGTTATCATCCTTTTTAGCTAATTATAAAATATCTAATTTTCATTATATCATAACAAAAAAAAGACTGCTACACAGTAATGTAACAGTCTAAAATATTAAATTATCTTATAATAATTTTTCTAAATTAGTTCTAATAGCCTTTATGAAATCAAAGCTGTTAACTACTTTTACATCTTTAAGAGATGTTAGAAGAGCTAAATCCTTTGTCATAACCCCTGAATTAATTGTATCCATTGATGCCTTTTCAAGCTTGTTTGCAAAGTCTACTAATTCTTTATTATTATCTAATTCTCCTCTTTTTCTAAGAGCTCCACTCCATGCAAATATTGTTGCAATTGAATTAGTTGAAGTTTCTTCACCTTTTAAATGTTTATAATAATGTCTTTGAACAGTTCCATGTGCAGCTTCATATTCATAATTTCCTTCTGGAGAAACTAAAACAGATGTCATCATTGCAAGTGATCCAAAAGCTGTAGCTATCATATCACTCATTACATCACCATCATAGTTTTTGCAAGCCCAAATCATTCCGCCTTCAGATTTAACTACTCTAGCCACTACGTCATCAATTAAAGTATAAAAATATTCTATACCAGCATTTTCAAATTTTTCTTTATATTCATTATCATATATTTCTTGGAATATATCTTTAAATGTATGGTCATACTTTTTAGATATAGTATCTTTTGTTGCAAACCATAAATCTTCTTTCTTATCTAGTGCATAATTAAAACAGCTTCTTGCAAAACTTGAAATAGATTTACTTAAGTTATGCATTCCAAGAGCAACTCCTGGTCCATCAAATTCATGAACTGTTTCTTTTATTACAGTTCCATCTTCACCTGTAAATACAAGTTCACATTTACCCTTTCCAGGTATTTTCATTTCTACATCTCTATAAATATCTCCATATGCATGTCTTGCTATTGTTATTGGTTTCTTCCAATTACCTACATATGGTTTTATTGAATCTACAATAATTGGAGCTCTAAAAACTGTTCCATCAAGTATAGCTCTTATGGTACCATTTGGACTCTTCCACATTTCTTTTAAATCATATTCTTTTACTCTTGCAGCATTTGGAGTAATTGTAGCACATTTAACACCAACACCGTACTTCTTTATAGCATTTGAAGCATCTATTGTAACTTGGTCACTTGTTTCATCTCTATATTTTAAACCTAAATCGTAGTATTCTGTGTTTAATTCTATAAAAGGATTTAATAATTCTTCCTTTATTGAACTCCAAAGAATTCTAGTCATTTCATCTCCATCCATTTCTACAAGTGGTGTTGTCATTTTGATTTTTTTCATTAAAAATAAGCCCCCTCATTTATTAATTTTCTAGCAATATTATACAATATATTGCCTTTGTTAGCAATAATTTTACTATCATTGTTGCTTTTTTAAATTTCTCATGTATAAAAAAGATAGCAAGATATAAAAACCTTACTACCTTATGTATTATTTAGGATCTATTTCTTTAAAATCCACGTCAATTACTTCATTAGAATTTACATCATCTTCACTATAAAATTCATCTTCAGGTAAATCATCACCATAATTATTACACTCACTGTAATTGCTATTGTTTTTTATGTTTTTTATTGTTCTAATTACCAATACTACAATTGCTATTATTACTCCACCTAACAATATATATGGCAATAACCAAAAGAAAAGTCCTAATATACAAAATACAGCTAAAATAGTGCCTATTGTTATAACTAGTCCCTTAAGATTATTCTTATTCATAAACATTACCTCAACTTTTTATACTATAAGTAGAATTATTAAAATCATTATACAATATAAATATAGTATGAAAAAAGTATTTTTTTAAATTTAATTATTTTTTTAGTAATGTTTAATTAATCAAAACTTAAAAATTCTTTAATAACCTCTCTAAAACCATCTTTTTTTAATGTATCAACAATAACACCTATAATTTCATAACTTGATGTATTATCATTATTTTTTCTTATACTTCTTATTGTATTAACAACATCAGCTGAAATAATTTTTATATCAGCTTCATTTAATGGGGCTTGTGAAATACTTTTAGCTGCATTTCCTATACTTGTTTTTATCTTGTTTTCATCAAAATCTTGTAATCTTCCATCTTTTTTTATTATCATCATATATACCACCACCTTAATTTTATTATACGTTTATTTGAATATAATAATCAACGAATTACAAATTTGTTTTCATTATATTAATAAAATGTTTAAAGGCTGCAAATTATTTTATACTGCTTCTTTGATATATTTATTTTTGCTTTCCAATTTGCTATTACTTATGTAAATAAATTGCTTATTTCTTAAGTTAAATTTTTTATTTATTACTATATTTAATGATATAAGAAGTATTGATGCCAATTTAAAGTTAAAAACAATTAAAACCAAAGTAACTAATTGTGTAACATTTACTATAATTCTTGAATGAAATGTTGAATATATATATTTTGCCATAAATGTATACGAATCTTCTAAAATAAAATAAAGAAGTACATATTTTAATATGTTAATTGTAGTATTTAAATATAAATAATTAGGAAACACATTAAAATAATTAAATAATTCTGCAAAAAATATATAAATGATTCCCATATATATTACTTTCTTTGAGCAGCATAAAAAACTTCCATACTTTTTGAAATTTGAAATAAGTAAAAATTTTTTTTGAGCATTTTCACTTAAAATATTTAATTTTTTTCCAAATAATATAGCCCCTAAATTTGTACAAAGTACAGTACCCATTGGTAAAGCAATTGTAAGCATATAATATATAACATTTTGTATTATTACTAAATCACTAATAGATTCTGCCATTGATTTAAATTCTTCAAGAAAACTAACTCCAGTAAAACCTCTAAAATACAGATCAATAAAAATCATAAAAATACATGCAAGTATGCTACACAAAACTAAATCATCATAAATAGATTCATCTCTATTTATAATAATGCCACAGCCTATGCCAATTACAATTCCCTGAATCATAAAAATTCCAGATGCCACATCACCTATAACAAAAAAACTATTACAAGAGAAGAAATAAGAGACATTACTGAATATTTAAAATCACACTTAAAATAAATAAGAGCAGCAATTATAGGTACTAAAACATCTAAATATATAGAATATCCAATTCCAGAACCTAATGCTATAATACTAATTACAATAAACAGAGCTGAAAGCATTGAAGCCTCAGTTAATTTATTCGTTTTCATTCCCATACCACCTTATTTGCAATATATTTATAATTATACAACATATAATTTAAAATGTCTTGTAGAAAAGAAAAAGCAGATAACTTTATTTAAAATTATCTGCATTTTCTTTTGTAACCTTTATTAAAGGAATCCATATATTTTTACATTCATCATCTGAATAAGATAATTTATCTATACTTTCACCATTTATCATCATGCAAAGGGAATCTAAAGAATATTTTCCTTCATAAGCAGCAGACTGATATACGGTTAGTTGAATTTCATTATTTTTTATAGACTCTATTGCCTGAGCAGCAGCATCTATTCCAATTATAGGATGATCATTAAAATTTATATTGTTTTCTTTATAACTTTTACAAACTCCAAGGGCCATAGCATCATTGTTACATACTATGCAATCAAAAGGCTGTTTTGTCTTTAAAAATACATTAAATTTTTCATATGCTTTATCACTTTTCCAATCTGCATTATCTTCAAGAACATATTTAACATTTATATTGCTATCTCTTAAATAATTTTTTAATGCCCTTGTTCTTTTTTCTGTAGTATCCTGATCCTTTATACCTTCTAAAATAACAATGTTTAAATAATCTTTGTTGTAATATTTAGAACAAATATATTCAGCTTGAATTTTTGCAGCTTCTTCCTCATTACTTCCTATATATATTATTTTATTAGATTTTAAATATTCCTTACCTGGATTATTATTTAATAAGACTAAGGGTATATCACCTATTTCACTTGATATTTTTGAAACAGCTAGCTCATCTAATGGCATACAAATTACCCCATCATACCCTTCTTTCTTTGCATTCACTACATCTCTTATTTGAATCTTTCTAGATTTTTTAGCATCCTTATAGTCAATTTCAATATTATTTTCCTTAGCATATTTAATAATTTCATCTACTATTAAAGCAGGAAATCTTTCTTCACCATCATATGTAGATAATAATATTTTTACTTTTTTACAGTTGTTTTTAAAATTGCAATTAACAAAACAAAATTCTATTAATAATACAAATATAATCCCCAACATAAAATATATAACTTTCTTCATTTATTAAATTCCTCCACATTTTATGCTATGCCTTATTAACAATTTTAAAATCACAAAATATAAATTTTATTATCTTATTTAAAACAACAAGTAAAACAATTGATACTGCAGTTAAAATTCCTAATGCTTTAGCTAAATTTCTTTTTTGCCTATTTACTATATTATCTTCAGATATATATGATATTACTATCCATTCATCATTTTTAGTAAGTCGCAAATTTAACATTGTATTATAGACATAAAATGGTGTATAAGATTCTAATTTTATCTTATCTGCACAGGAAACAAGTACTTTATTATTAGTATCAGAAAGAGATTTACCAATAATACTTTCATCTTTACTTGCAATTATGTTACCACTTTTATCAACAATAAGAACATTAAAATCCAAATCAGCACATGCATAATCCATTTCAGCATTAATTGTTGAAAGAGGAATATCTGCATCTATTACTGATACATCATTATCGTCTCTTAAAATACCTGTAGCACTTACAAAAAAGTCACCATTACTATTTTTATGTACACTACCTAAATTTATATCTACCCTTGTTAAGCCTTCTTTATACCAATATTCATCCACTACATTTCTCATTAAATCTTTATTGGATTCTGCAACCTTTATAAATTTTCCACTAGATTTTCCTATATATATTCCATCCTCATAATATTTACTAAATTGGTCACTTGAGTAATGTAGTATTTTTTGTAAATCCTCATTACCTTTTATATTTCCAGACTCAATGTAGGTTTTTACTGATTGAAGAGGAAGTATAACTTCATCTATCCAATTATTAACATTATTACACTGAGTATAAGAATATAAATCAAGCATATTATTTATATCCTTTTTTTGGGCTGCAATTTCACGTTCATAAAAAACTAATGTACATAAAGAAATTGTAATTAGCAAAAAAAATACTAATAATAATAATATGGATTTTCTTATGTCATTTTTATTAGTATCCTTTTCTTGTTTCATACTTCTAGCTTCTCCTTTTTTATTTCCAATACATGTAAATAATACATTATTTTTAAAAAAATAGTCAGATCAATTAAATTTTCAAGGTGTATTTTTGTATTATTTTTACAATGATTTATAAAAAATCATTGTCATAAAACCAAAAATATGTAACTTCTTTGATTTATTTTACATAATATGTACTAACTATAAATTTAAAGGAGTAATTGTTATGGCTGAATATGGAAATGATAATTTAAATAACACCCTTGCATCTCTAATTAAAGCTGTAAATACTAATACAAATACTATTGAAGAATATTTAACTGAAGTTCAAGAAAATGCACAAATTCAAGGTTCAACAGATAGAACAAATTTAAAGGATATTGGTAATAATAGAGTAAATGTAATTAATTATATAGATCCTGACACTCTTTCTGGTGCTGTAGCAAATAATGAATCTCTTGTTACAAATATAGCAAATGCTGTTGCAGATGCAGTTGCTGCTGCTTTAATTATAGAACTTAAAAGAATCTTAGAACAAAACGGTCTTATAAATGTAAATGTTCAATAATGTGAGGTTAATATTATGAATAGGAATTTCAAAAAATATAATAATTATAATGATTATTGTACAGATAGTTCATCTAGTGATTCTAAAAATAACAATGATACAAGCAACTTAATGTTATCTTTAGTGAAATCTGTGAATGACAATACAAATGTTGTATCAAAATTATTAACACAAATTCAAACTAATGTACAATTTCAAAGATCTAATGATGCTTCTTCTCTTGAAAATATAGGGAATAATGATGTAAATGTTATAGGCTTTATAGACCCTGATACAATTTCTGGTGCTACAGCAAATAATGAATCTAATTTAAATAATACTGCTAATGCTGAAGGAAATGCCATATCTTTAGCATTAACATTAGCCATAAAAAATATTATAAATCAACTTGGTTTAGTAAATATTACTGACAATAATAACTCATAAAAATCTACTATATAAAAAGTAAACCTAGATATAGTTAATTCTACATCTAGGTTTATTTTTTAATAATTATATATATTATCTCCCTCTGCAATTACTATTAAGCAATTGCTATTAATATTTTTCATTATTGACAATAAATCATCCTTAGGCACAGTTACACATCCATAAACACCACTTTCCTCAGAAGAACATAAAAGTATTCGAACTCCCAACTCTGAATTTAAAGAAGCATTATAATTTAGTTCTATTCCATATTCATATTTAGAACAATCATTATTATTAATCTGCTTATATGGCAAACTTATTCCTGGATTAATATTAGTACCAAATGCAGTACCTAAACTATATACGCCTTCAGGAATCTTTCCATATCCCTCTTGATTATCTGTTGTAATACCATTTGCTGAAATTTTAACACCTGTTATTGATAATATATTTTTCCATAATCCATTTTCTTTCTTATGAAGAGAAACTATAGTTCTAGATCTTCTCTTACCTTTTACAACTATAAGCTGATCTGTTTGTTTTGAAACTTTTAATTTAGCTGCAAAACTTTCATTAGAAGCTAATGAAGATTCATTTGGTAAATTACTACTATTTGATGTACTTTCATTTGAGGAATTATTACTTGACATATTTTCATTTGATGAACTATCACCTAGTTCATTTTCATCTGATAAATCACTATTTAATATATCTTCACTTGATGAACTACTATTTATTTCACCTTCTGTTAAAGACTTGCTGCTAGAATCTTCTTGAAGTAAATTCTCTTTGTTTTCTACTTCTTGTGATTTGATTATTGAATTTGTTTCAGATAATAGATTAGATTCTTCACTTTGCACTATATCATTTGAATATTTATTAACATTTTCATTAATGTCCATATTACTGCTAAAAGAAGTTAAATGAACATCCTTGCAAACACTTCTTATCATATTATCTTCAGTTAATAATAAATTATTAACACTTTTTGCTATCTTCGTTTTGTTATATATGTGGAATATATAGTTTACTGATACACATATAATCAATACCATTATTAAAGCGATTATTCCTTTTGTATATTTTGACCTTTTTATCTTTTGTTCTCTTTTCAATTTTATCTCCTTATTGTTTAAATATATTATAACCCTGTTAATTTTATCACTTTTTTCAAATTATTTAAATGTTTTTAATTACCAACATTTTGAGCATGCCCTATAGCCTTGTTGAATTGCCGCATCTTTTGTAATCTGTCTAGCTTTATTTGGGTTCATTCTGCCACAATTATTAATTCTATGATAACATTTTCCTGTTACACTTAACCATACCATTTGAAAGGTTCGGTATTTATTTCTATAAATTTCTTCTTTCTTTATTGATGAATGGAAAGATTCTATGCAAGCATTATCATATGGGCAACCTTTTTTACTAAATGATTGTATTATATTAAATTTTTTACACAGTTCTTTTAAATCATTACTTGTATATTGAGATCCCAAATCAGTATGAAATATCAATTTTTTATTTTTATCAGGAACTTGACTGTAATAAGCATTACTCAAAGCTTTTTTAACTAATTCATTTGTCATTCTCTTACCGAAAGCATAGCCAATTATCTTTTTTGAGTGTAAGTCAAGAACTGAAGCTAAATAACACCAACCATATTTAATAGTATGAATATAAGTAATATCTCCTACCCATTTTTCATTAATCGAAGTAGTTGTAAAATCTCTTTTTAAAACGTTTTCCAATCCCTCTATAACCTTTTTATATGAATCCTAGGTGCTCCATATATTCCTTTATTAGCTTTGTATATCCTAAAAATAGCTGCCTTTAGTTTATCGTTCTCTACTTCTCTTGCAGACTTGGTTTTATCTGAAAATTTATAATATGTGCTTCTGGCTACGCCTAGGACGTTACACATAGTTTTAATATTATACTTATTTTTATTACTATCTATAAATTCTACTACTTTATACTAACACCACAAATTAACCATTCATTAATTGCTTAATATTTCTTTAATTTCCTATATTATCTACTAGTTAATTTATTGACTTGTATTAACTAGCAGTTTATAATATAAAAAAATGAGTTGCTAAGTATGGTCAATAATAGAATTGAAAGTAGAAGAAACGAATTAAAAATGAAAGTAAAACAATTAGCTGAAAAAACTGGATTAACTCCTGCTTATATTAGCCAATTAGAGAACGGAAAAAGAGAAAATCCTAGTACAGAAGTTATGGATAAAATCGCTAATGCTTTATATGTAAGTATTGATTATTTGTTAAATAAATCAGAAAATAAAGAACTAAAAAAAGCGAAACAGAAAATTGAAGAACTTAACGAAGAAAATAGAATATTCTTTAGTAAATACGAAAAACTTAGTCCAGAGGCAAAAAAGCGGATGCTTAAGATAATTGAAACATTTGAGGAAGAAACACAAGACTAAAGAAGGTGTTTTTATTGGGGAAATATTAAGATATGCTACTATATTTCAAAAAGCTTTTGCATGAAGTTAAACATTTGAAGCATATTAATAATAGATTAGATAAATATATATGTGAAAAAGAAGTTATTGTTTTTGAAGATATAGACTACTCGAATATAAAAGATTTTATAGATTAAGGAGTTGGTGAAAATGGATAAGGAAATATTAGAATTATTAAAATCAATACAAGGTGATATTGCTTTAATGAAAGATGATATTACTTCAATGAAAAGTGATATTACTTCAATGAAAGGTGACATTAAAAGATTAGACAATAAAATAGATAACTTAGATAACAAAGTAGATAAACGATTTGATGAGCTTACTTCTGACATAGGAAATTTAGTTTCTAAAGATATTGCTGAAGGTATTTCAAGTCAAATCAAGGATGTTAAACAAGATGTTGAATTTCTTACATATAAAACTACTGAAACCGAGAAAGATGTGTATAAAATTCAAAGTCATTTAAAAATAATCAAATAGTATACTTTAAGTCATTAAATCACAATTTTAATGGCTTAATTTATAAATTTAATGTAAACACATGTTTGCAAAGGAGATAATTTTTATGGCTACAACTCTTGGCGTTAGAAAAAGAAATGGTGGCTGGGAATACAGAGTTGAAGCAGCTAGTAAACGTTATCTGACATACTTTATAAGTTGCCATGATTTAATACAAAATCTTAGAAAAGCATACAATGAAAACAGATTAGAAGCTAGATTGAAACATTATGATAAATATAAACTTTTAATAATTGATGAAATTGGTTATTTACCAATAGATAAATTAGGTGCTAATTTATTCTTTCAATTAATAACTAAACGTTATGAACATAATTCTACCATAATTACTACCAAGATATTTTTTATATTTTTTTATAAAATTTTACACATTGTGGGCGAGAGGTGGGCGAGATAAGAAAATACCAGGCACTTAACTGTACCTGGTATTTTTATTATCTAGTTACATCAATTTCATAATAAGTTGACATTTGATTCAATCTATCCATTGTTATTTTAACTTTTTTATATCTTCTGAATTAATTTTATAAGTCATTTTTGCTATACATTTTTCACCTGGCATTAAAATTTTAGCTTCCTGCATCTCATCTTTCCATCCTCTATCCATAGTAGAAAGAACATATCCATTTTCATCAGTCAATTTAAAATCTGTAGGTTGTAATAATAATCCATTAATATTATTACCTGTTTTAAAATCTATATTATCATATTCATATACAAATTGAATAACAGAATTTCTATAATCAGTTTTGGGCATAAAGTTTACTGAAACAACTTTAACTTTATAAGATCCATAATCAGTTTTTATTGTAGCTTCTTCCCCTTGTTTAAGTATAGTTTCTTTTTGGGATGAATCTTTATTGTTATCTTTTTCTTGAGTATCTTCTGATTTATTATCAGTTGAATTGTTTTCTGTTGCTTCTTCATATCCTTGTTTTACTCCTTCTGTAAAGCCACAGCCTAAAGTCCCAAAAACTAAACTAGAACATACTATTGCTGTAAATATCTTTTTAATCATTTTTATTCCTCCTCAAAATGCTATTTGCAACATTATGGCACAAAAAATGAATAAAATGTTAAAAATAGTCAATTACAACAAAAGACTAGCAAGTGATTATCCACCTGCTAGTCTTATTTTACTTATTCAATTCTTTCTTTCTATTAGTAATTAATTCTTCCAATTCTTTAATATCATCTAGTGTTGCTTGTTTCTTAACAAAATTTCTTGCAGTAGACCTATTTCTCAAATATCTGGCTTTTTCTCTATTTTTGTCCTGCCATTTTTTATTAGCTTCTGTTTGTGCATTATCACTCATATTAAAAAACCCCCTTCCATATAATTATAGCCAATCCAATAACTATTATTATTAATCTAACAATTTGAAACAATAACTTACCTTTTTCTTTCATTGAATTTCAAGATGGAATATGATATATTAATCTTAAAGGTGAGGGAGATTAACTCCCTCTGTTTTATAGGCTATCTAGTATCATTTTTATTACGGCTACTAGAGTTCCTATTTCTAAGGCTAGATTAATGAGTTCTCTTACAACTCTGCTAGCCTTTTTTATTTTTTCTTCCATCTTGTTTATCACCTCCTTACAATTATATTATACTACCGATAGTATAAAAAGTCAAGAGTTTTTTATGAAAAAGTTTAAGAATTTTTAAAGTTGCAATAATATAAAATAACAAAAGAAAAACTCAATTCTCCTTTTGTATTTATACAGTCATGTACCACCGGCTAAGTTGGAGGCTTGATTAAGCCCTAGAAGGGCATGGTGCTGGCGGTGCTACTCGCGCTCTGAATTAGACTGCCAATCGCATACCTTTCCCAGCGCCACCCCTGGTGGGTTTTTTATTTGATTCCTTTTACTGGCTCACCCGTAAACGGGTCTATATATTCTTTCATACTTATCTGCCCTGCTATTTGATCTTCTTGAAGTTGATTTTGTATATATTTTTGTATTGCATTTTTGTTTCTTCCTACTGT
>JAAYQS010000084.1 GCA_012519155.1 Clostridiales bacterium | reverse complement strand
TATTCCTTTGTTTTTTTATAAAAACGGCATTTTACGGCTGTTCGCTTTGTAAATTATGGAATTTGATGTTTTTTTAAGCTAAACCAAAACTTTTCACACGAAATTTGCTTGATTTTTCAGCAGCTTCTTCTATACCATATACCATATTTTCCACCGTTCCTTCCTTTTGAAAAACATCCTCAATTTCTCGTTTTGACTCTGAATTTAAACCCCTGCTAACTACATTCTTAATCCAATTGCACATAAGATTCATATCTTCGTTCTCTAGTTTTTGAATCTTTGTAACTACTTCTTTCAATCTGTTTATAAGATCAGTACTTTTATCTTTTGTTTTGTCTATAAAGAAAACTGTAGCTATTAAATTTGCAAGTTCAAGAAGTTCTTCATCTTTATATCTTCTTACATCAAATAATATGTATTTAAAGTCTAAAACCAATTCATCAAACTGTTCAAATTTACAAAGCGTTTCTTTGAAGCTCCTTTTTGCTGTCCAATTACCTCTGCCATTGTATATGCACAGACAACAGAGATAAAATCGTGGTTATTGATGACCCAGTATCTAGCATGGACAGTAGTTCACTTTTTATCGTAAGTTCTTTAGTATGAGAGATGATTTCTATCTGTCACAACAACATCTATGTTAGGGATAATCATTACAAAAGTGATTACATAAAGCAGATATTTATTCTGACACACAACGCATATTTTCATAGTGAGGTTACTGTAAACCAAGAGAGACACTATAGATATGCATCGTTTTATCCTATTACCAAGAACAATACTGTATCACCTGTGGACATAGAAAACTATAGAATAGAAGCAACTCCTGTATTAAATGGATTATACTTTAATACAATGGAGTTGCTTGATATAAACTAATTCTATATGTTGTCAGGTAAGTAAATTATAATATTAATCAGTATTTAATTTTTCTTTGTTTTCCCAGTGTTCTTTTGCATTATCATATATTTCGTCTAAAGACATATCGCTGAACACTTCATTACTCAGCTTTAAATAATCTTCCTTACTAAGCCCTTCAGAGTGTCGAACAAACCTTAGAAAACCAGAATAACCCAGTTCTTTTATCAATGCTCTAGATCCCTTTTCAATTATTTCTCTGTCTGAAAAGTTTCTTTTTTCATTCAATAACATCGATATCCATCTCCTTCCTAAGAAAATCGATAGGATTATATAGTTTTATATCTTTCATAATTTCCCTAATACCATCCCTATTTTTTTCTATGGTTCTTATAAATCTATCATCGCAGGTAATAAAATACTTGCAACCCCCAAATATTGCTGATGCTAAATGTAAAGCATCTTTATCTCTTGCATTTGAACATCCAACAATATCACTTGCTATTAGCTTAATTCTCTCATTAGGCGTAATTACATCTTTGCATAGGGTAGCAATTGAATTAATATGAAGCTTTCTATCAACATATGGATTCCTACTGTTTTCATAGGCTAACATAAATGACCATTTTAACTCGTATTCCCCTTTTTCTACTAACTCAATATAGAATATCTATCGCCATTGACTCAAACCTTATCCGCATCTGTTCTTGATCGTCGAATATCCTATTGTATATATTCATATCAAATAAATCTTCATTTTTTCACTAGCTCCCACAATTGTCACATATATTATAATGAGGATTTTGTATCTTCATCTTTTCACTTGTTACTCTTATTATAGCATATGGTCATATTATCATCAAATTATTTAGTAAAAAATTGGGTAATTTTTTCGAATAGTGTGTCTTTTCGCAGTTCTCTTCAAATAATCATATATACACATTATTGCCTAACAATTTCATCACCTGTATAAATTATATCATAAAATCATCTCAATCCAAACATATGTTCTGAACAAAACTTTCAACCTTACATACCGATATAGTTTTTAATGACAATTCGGGAGGTATTGTATGTATTTCTTAATTCCCTTGTTTTTTTACTTAAAGGCTGGATAGCTATTAGTTTCCAACTACTAAAACTTCGTTTCATTTCATCAGCAGAGAAAGACTTGGAAATTTTGGTCCTTAGAAGCCAACTAGCTTTATATGAAGGTCAAGTTATAGCCAAGAAAAGGCCCAAACCAAAGCCTACACCTTTATTTAAGCAGACTTGGATTTTTATTTCTAAATTTCTTTCTAGTTGGAGAGAG
>JAAYQS010000083.1 GCA_012519155.1 Clostridiales bacterium | reverse complement strand
GTAATAATTCTAAAGAAACACCAATATTTGAATCAGCATCTTTTCTTATACCTGCCATATTATTACCATTAAGCATTGTTTTTGAAGTATCTTGATTCATCTTCAATGCTTTATTAATCTGTAATTCTTCATCAGAATATTTAAATTTACTCATTAACATTCCCATCTTTATCTAAGCATCAATTCCAAGATCATGCTTTAAATCTTTTATAGCTGATTGTAACAAAATATTTAATCCATTAAGGTATTCAATTCTATCTTTATCAGCGTTTGACTCTTCTTTTAATGCTTTCACAATGGCAGTTTGTTTACTAATTGCATTCTTATACACTAATTCTTTTGCTTGACGTAACTTCTCATTTCTTCTATGTGCAGCAATACCTATACCAATACCACCAAGTATAACTGCAGGTGCAGCAAGAACAGCCACTCCAGCAGCCATACCCCCTCCAACAATTCCTCCTGCAGCTGCTAATCCACTTGTTATACCTGCTGCACTTAAACCTACTACAGAACCTCCAAAATATAGTCCTGCAAATCCTATGCCTGCACCAACACCAGCGCCAACAGCACCTGCAACAACATCTTTTATTGGTGAATTATCCATTTTTCTTGATTTATCATTTAAGGCTTTATCTGCATCATCTATAACACTTTCTACAGATTTTAAAGCATCCTGACTCTGAAATTTCATATTCTTCTTATCTTTAATATATTCCCCCATATTTTTCCCTCCTACATTTAAATATCTATCTTACTATTATGATTACAAAAATAAATTATATTTTTATGCTATCACAACGTCGTAAACACCCAATGTATATATTGTTAATTTATTCTAAAAACATGTTAACTTTTACATAGTTAAAAAATAAAAACTAAATAATAGTTTTTTTACTAGCCCAACGACTTCCAAATTGAATCAATTACTATACTAAAATCAATACTGAGATTATTTTCATATTCATTAGTATATATTATATTCTTTTGTTTAAATGTTATAGCTTTTGAAAATTAAACAATTATATATTATATTCACTTATTATAATTAAGTCTTAATTTGCAATAATGCTCCTATATCTTTTGTTAACTAAATTTATTTTTGATTTTTTGTTTTAATAACCATTTAGGTAATTCTTCAATTTCTTCCCCATTAAGAACCTTCCTAACAAACTCAATCTTCTCCTCTTCCCTCCAAAATCTATCCTTTACATAACATTCCTTTGAACAATACTTCCTTGCTTTACAATATCCCTCAAAGCTTTTACCACAATACTCACAGCGATACCTATATGTTTTAGTATTTCCGTTTTTATAGTAGTATTCTCCTCTACATTTACTGCTGCAATACTTTTTTCTACGACCTCTATTATTTCTCTTAAACTTCTTATTGCAATTCAAACACAAATCATATTCCTCTTCTTTTATTTCAATACTTTTATTTTCTTTATTTACATTTTTTCTAAATGATATTACTACTTTTCTCTTTTGTTCTTCTTTCATTTTTTCTCTCCTTAACAAAGACTTAAATATAGTAATCACTCTGTTTTATTTTTTTGTCAACAAAAAAATAGTGCCACAAGTTGAATTACTCCCCAACTTGCAGCACCTAAATCTTAATTATTAAATTTCACATTCAACCTCTGTTCCTTCCACAAATCTTACAATTACATTTCCATCTTCCTTAACAACAATATTATAAAGTATACTATTAACTAAAGTTGCCTCAATCTCTCTTATCTTACCTCTGTTATTAACTATATCAATAAATTGCTTAGCCTTATACCTTATAAATAAATCATCATCCTCCTTTAAGCTTTCCCATCTCTTTATATTATCCTCTTTATTATCAACAAGCCAATTATATGCTGATACAAAAGCTTTATTTAGTATATCATCATCAATATGTCTATTATCACATCCAAGTACTCCTTTTACTTTATATCTCGTACTGCATTGCCATACTAGTCTTTTATCTCCCAATTTATTTTTCACCCACTTTTTTCTAGTATATACATATCCACATTTTCCACAAATAACCTTTCCTGCTAGTGGATTATTTTTTGAATTTCTGCAAAAGCTTTGAATATGATATTCCTTTGTATATTTCCTTCTTCTATCAAATTCTAGTTGCACGCATTCCCATATTTCTTTTTCAATAATTGCTTCATGGCTATCCTCTACATAATATTGTGGAACCTGCCCTTCATTCTTTTCTCTACTCTTACTAAGAAAATCTACTGTATATGTTTTTTGAAGAAGAGCATCACCTTTATATTTTTCATTTGTAAGAATACTTTCTATAGTACTTCCATACCATTTATTATTTTTATTAAAGCTTTTGATTCTATCTCTTTCTAAATCCTTTGCAATTTGGTTTACACCGTTTCCATCTAAAAATTCTTCATAAATCCTCTTAACAATTTTAGCTTCCTTATGATTAATAATTAAATGTCCTTCTTTGTCTTTCTCATATCCTAAAAACTTGCTTTCATTTATTATTACCTTACCTTGCTCAAATCTTCTTCTAATACCCCAAGTACAATTTTCAGAAATAGATCTGCTTTCATCCTGAGCAAGAGAACTTAGTATTGTTAATAAAACTTCTCCCTTACTATCTAAAGTATTTATATTTTCTTTTTCGAATATTATGCCTATACCAAGTTCCTTAAGCTGCCTTACATAATTTAAACAATCTAATGTATTCCTTGCAAATCTAGATATAGATTTTGTAATTATCATATCTATTTTCCCATCAGTACAATCTTTTATCATTCTATTGAAATTTTCTCTTTTTTTAGTATTGGTTGCACTTAATCCTTCATCAGCATATATACCTGCAAATTCATACTGTGAATTATTATTAATATACTGTGTATAAAAATTCACTTGGTTTTCATAACTTAATAACTGCTCTTCCTGATTTGTTGATACCCTGCAGTACGCGGCCATTCTTTTTCTTTTGATAGTCCTGTTCTCTGATAGATTCCTTTGATTCTGAGTATTTGCTGGAATAACTGTAATGCTTCTTGCCATCTTTTATTTCCTCCCTTACAATAGTTTCTGTCTTTATACTTAACTTGCTTACAATATCATCATCTAATCTAATTCCAGAGCAAGACTTTTTTCCTTGTTTAATATAAGTTGAACAAATCCATTGAACCTTTTTCCCATTAATGATTCTTCTTTTAAGCTTTGCACCACACTTTCCACAAATAAGTTTGCCACTTAATTCATATCTTTTAGTGTATATTACATTTTTCTTTTTCTTAGATTTCATAATTTCTTGAACCTTATTCCAATCCTCAATTGTAATAATTGCTGGATGATTATCAGCCACATAATAACTATCAATTCTGTTATTATTTCTTACAGTTCTTTTTCTCTTATTTTCTGGTGTATAGTATTTTTGTAAAAGCGCATCTCCTTTATATTTTTCATTACTTAAAATTACTTTTATTTCTTCGCTACTCCATTTAGCACCAGTAACTGTTGGTACATTACAAACATTTAGCTCTTTTGCGATCTTATGCATTCCATTATCATTTAAATAAGCCGAAAAGATGTATTGTACTATTTTACTTTCATATTCATTTATAATTAAATCCCCATACTCATCCTTGTCATATCCTAAAAATCTTTTTGTATTTAATACCAATTCTCCACGCTCAAATTTCTTTCTAAACGCCCATTTCATATTTTCACTAACAGATCTGCTTTCTTCCTGTGCAAAAGAAGAAAGGACAGTAAGCATAAGCTCACCGTCCCCAAATAATGTGTTAATATTTTCTTTTTCAAATATAACTTCCACACCTAATGTTTTAAGCTCCCTAACGATTCTTAAAACAGTAGCTGTATTTCTTGCAAATCTAGAAATTGATTTTGTAATAATATCAATACATCCTTTTCTTGCAAGATTAATCATTTTTCTAAATTCTGCTCTTTTATCTGTAAAACCAGATATTCCTTGATCTGCAAAAATTCCAACATATTCATAAGCATCATTTGACTTTATCTTTCTTTCATAGTATTCAATCTGATTTTGAAGAGATTCACCTTGCTTTTCCTTATCTGTTGAAACTCTTGCATAGGCACACACTTTTTTCTTCTTTATCTCTCTATGAATACTTGAATTAATTATATTTATTTTCAAATATATTACCTCCTGCACTTTAACTTCAGTAACTACATTTATCACTCAATACCACTAAATAATCAAGTATTTATTGACTTATATACCCTTCAAAACCTGCATTTTTTAACCTATTAAGCATTATTTCAGCATTACCCTTACCCCTATATGCACCAACCTGCACTCTATATATTGCTCCATTATTATCTTGAACTACATTATTAGGCGCTGAGTATACAATTCCTAATTGCTCTAATATAGCTTTGCTTAATGCAGCAATTATTTCATTTCGTTTTGTATCGAAAATCCTATTATCATTTGAATTATCAATAAATCCTATCTCAATTAGAATTGCAGGTGCCTTAGTAGCCCTTAAAACATAATAATTAGCACTCTTTACACCCCTATTATAGAATCCAACATTTATGAGAGAACTTAATGTCCTTTTTGCTAATTCTTTAGCTTTATTACTACAATTAGTATATGTGTATACTTCAACACCATTAGCAACTTCAGGCTCATATGCATTTCTATGAAAGGATACAAAATAATCATAATTATTATTGTTTTCATAAGCACTTCGATTATATAGGCTGACAGTATTGTTACCTGTTCTTGTTTCATCTACTGTAACTCCATGTTTTCTTATTTCTGATGCTACTGCTTGTCCTATTTGTAACACCTCATCTGATTCCCTTCTTCCTTTATAAGTTGCACCTGGATCTTCTCCACCATGTCCATAATCAAAACATACTCTACTCATTTTCATTACCTCCTTGAGATTTTAATTGTTTTAAAATATTTCTTAATTTTTTTTGGACCGGAAGTCCTATTTTTACTGAGTTCTCCAAAATACTTATTCCTTCATTTGATGCATAGAAAAAAATAACAGCAGTACGAATTGCACTACCGTTTTTAATCAAATAAATATCCATAACATTTGCTACACCTACCAACATCAATATTAATATTTTTTTAAAAATGCCTCTAAATCCTATTTCACTTGAAAGATTTTTTCCTAGTATTGCTACCATAATGCCAGTAAAATAATCAACAATAATCAAAAAAATTAATGCATACATAAAACCATCTACACCTCCTAAAAGCCACCCCAAATACCCACCAAAAGAAGTAATAACTACTTGAAAGAAATTAAATAAACTTTTCATTTTTATCTATATGCCCTCCTTATAAGATTTTTTCTATTTGAAAATCATATTGTATCTTCATTGTATTTGTTGGTGTTTTTGTAACTGGACTTGCAAGTAGCGTTTGAGCACCAACAATTGGCTGAGTTATATATTCTTCAACAGTTAATGTAACATCATATCCATCTTTAACTGATATATTTTTTAGCACATATCCAACATCAGAATTATCTGGTCTGAATACCATATGACGTTCATAATAATATGATTCTATTGCAATTGCACTTTCCTTTACCATTCCATTTTCTATATATGCAATACGATTATTTGTATTTAAAAATGCTATTTTATTATCAATTTTTGCAAAAAAATAGGGAATAGCATCACCATAATTCTTTATTAAAGTCACACTACTTCCATTTATCACATATTCACAAAATTTTTGACCACTAATATATATCTTATTATCAATAATATTAATATATATACTCTGATATCCAATTTCACTAGTATCAATACTTAAATATGTTATTTGCTCGGTATCAATATCAATTATTGCCACGTTATTTGATTTTTCATAACCATTAATAATAACAACCCCATTATTGCTACATCCAAATCCACAAGACACATTGGTAAATTTCGTACTAAGTTTATTCCCTAATTCAATACATTTATAAAAAGTAAAATCATCATTTAATATTAAAGCATAAAATGGTTTAAACACTGAAAGATGGCTTTCGGAATTACCTTTTCCAATAATACATACCCATTTATTTTGACTCCTAAACATACAAACACTTGGGTAATTACTTCCTGCATAATTATAATTGTCTTCCCTAATAGATGTACAGCTAATGCTAAAAGATTTATTAAGTTTCATGCCTTTAGATAACTCACTAACCCACCATATAGTATTAAATGTTCCATTTGCAGCATTAGTAGGGAAATCAAAAACAAAATGTATTAATCCAGTTCCATTAACATCCAAATCACTTTCAGATACATTAATTGTTCCTTTAACGTTACTATTACCTATATACGTGGTATTCTTATTAGCATATCCAATTACACTACCGCGATAATACTTTATTTGTGGATCTTCTTCACCTTCATAATCTGTCAATAAAAGATAATCAAATGGAGCCTGAAAATATGATTTACTTGTTTCACCCTTTAACTTAAAATAGAAAAACTCCATAAAAGCATACTTAGCTACAATACTATTAATAATGTTTTCAGTATGAGCTTCATATATTACTTTACCATTCTCTGCATCAATTAATTGTACTTTTGCCATTCCCCTTACTGGAGCTATTGGTTTCATCTTAGTTAATACATTCATTTCACCTGTAAGTAAATTTTTATTATACGCAATACTTTGTCTTAAAGGCATTTTATCTCCTCCAATCTAACTAAAAGTAATTACCAATGACTGTGAAATTTTATCTTTTCCAACATCAATATATTTAATCTTTTCCAATATTGAATCATTTATTTCACTGCACAAAATTACATCTGCGCTTTGCTTATTAATATACTTATTTCTAAGATCTTCATATTGAATATCCAACATAACCTCTGCATGTGGTAATTCAGTGCTTAAACCACCTTGAAGATTTCTTCCATCAATCATGCATTGGAAATTATATATTGGAATACTTATTTTCCCTGTATCTACAACTAAATGCATACCAATATAATGACCACCTAAAGGTACTTGTGGTATTCCAAGAGGTATACCTAATGTATTAGCTCCTTGCAATAGTTTTTGTTTTGGCTTAAAAGATATTTCAGTTCCATCTAACTCAATTTTAATAGTTAAAGTACAGTCAACTTCAGCTATGCAACTAATTGATAAATTCAATGATAAATTAGTATTAGCTACTGCACCAATTCCAAGATATACTGGCTGAATAGGAATTGTTGAAACCGTTAATTCCACAGCATTTGCATAATATAACATTGATGATAATGTTTGTGCCACTTGATTTCCTATTTCATCTGTTGCATTTTTTATAATAGTTGTTGCATCTAAAGATTTTAAGATATTCTTTAATGGCTGACCAAGCTCAACTTTTGTATTTATTCCAGATAACAAATCTCTTTTTATTTTTATAATTTTCACTTTAGCATTTATCTTAAACTTTTTATGGTGGACTGTAACAATATCTCCTATTGATACTTTTTCTAATTCTTTAAATTTCTCATATTGTTTTGTTTTTGATAGTTCTAAAAAATCTATGCTAATATTTACATTTGACAGACCAATTTCCTTTGCGGCTTCTTTAGCTAACTGCCTTAATGTAACTTCATCATTTGCTTCTTTAAATTCTACTTTTTTTATCATTGGAAATGGAGGAAATTCTTCACCATCCCAGTTAGGAACTAAAATATACTTTTCTGTAAGTTTAATTCCATTAGCACCTTTAGGATAAATTTTAGTAACAATATTACTTGAATCTTCTGTAATTTTAAACCCCTTTATATTCTTTCCATATGAAATTAATACTCCTGAATCTTTCCCTATTGCCTTTAATATTTTTATATCAAAATTATCTCTATAAAGTTCTCCTAATTTCCATCTCTCAATAATCTTAAACATTGCCTCTGCAGGATTCATTTCAACCATATATAAAGTATTTGGGCTAAGTACATCACTATCAACAGTATATATAGTTGATAAGTCGCCAACCATAGCTTTCATCATTGCTGTTTTAATTGATCCTTTTTCTACCCTGCTGTCTTCAATAAAATAATTTGATAAATCATAAAATATGTGATTTGCAAATACTGTTATTAAATTTGTTTCTTGATCTCTTTCAATTTTATATATCCTAAATAGTTGACCTTCTGCCTTTAAAATATTAAATCGTATAAGATATTTTGCTTTTGGGGATTTTGCTGGATACTTTAACTCTAAAAAATATTGTCCATTGAGTTCTTCTGTAATGTATGCCTCTGAACATTCATTTAATACAGCAAGTCCATTATTTGAGAACTCTCCTTTTCTAGTTTTTTTGTCATAAACGAATATCAAATTATATCCACCTCCAATTAGGTGTTATTTCTATATTCGATATTCCTCCTGTCCATAGAATATTGTTTTCCCCTTCTTCTAAAATGGGAAATTCACCATTTATTTTGAAGTTCATATTATGTTTTTCTTCATTATAAGCATCTTCTAATATACTATCTAAAATAATGACTCCATCCAAATTTTCTATTTCAATAATCTGAGAATTAATCTTAAGTTCAATATTTCCCGTACCTTTTACCTTAATAATTGGCTTAGAGTATATGGTACCAGGATTTACAATTATTTCTGGTTTAACTACATTTATAGTCTCTTGTTTTGTTTCATATTTAAAAGGTTCACATCTAAAAATAATTACAAACCTTGATATAACTTTTAAAATTTGTGAAAAATCAATACTATTTGCCATATACGCAATATATTTTTTATTAGGCTGATAACTAAAAATCAAATCATTTGTTCCAGTTTTAATAAGCCAACTTTTTATATCATCAATTTTATTTGATAAATCCTTATCCATAATATTACACTCAACAGAGATATTAATATCTTCATATGTATTTTCGTCAAACTTCACTGCAGAATCTCTTCCTGGAATAATCATTTCTGTTACTCGTTTCTTTGGAAGAACTATTTTAGGTCTTGAGCATATTTTTATACCATAATCATTAAAACTATCCTTATCACCAAAAATAAAGCTCAACATTATTATCTGCCCCCCTGACCCATAGAAATTCTTTGTCTGTAAAATTCTAATTCATAAGCTAGTGTTTCTATATCTTTATCTGTATTATTAACAAATTTTTCGATGTTTAGATTTATACTACTATTGCTCTGTGTATTTCCTTGAGTTTTAGCAATTGCTTTTGCCATTAATTCATCTAATCTGTCAATTGGTAACACAGCTTCAGCTCCTGCTTCTCCAACTCCAATAATACTTGGCCCATTAAATATACCTCCCTTTGCATACCAATCAACCCCCAAACTTGGGACACTTGGAGGATTTAAATTAAATTCACCTCGTATAACAAAATGAGGCATCTTAATCTTAGGAAATTTCAACTCTGGAAAACGAATATTACTAAAGAAGCCTTTAATGCTATTTACAATATTAGATACTGTATTTTTTGCAGCTTGTATCGGACTAATGATTAAATTTTTAATATTATTCCAAACGGAACTAGTTATATTTTTTATTCCATTCCATGCTGAAGTTACTGTACCTTTTATACCTTCCAAAATTATAGTTGTAATACTTTTAATAGCATTCCATGTATTTGAAATAAAATCTTTTATGCCACCTAGTACTAAATTACATGTACTTTTTATTATCACTAATGAAGAAGAAATAATTGTTTTTATTCCCTCCCAAACACCAAAAACTAAGTTTTTTATTCCATCCCATACTCCTTGCCAATCACCTTTTATTAGATTAATAGCAATGCTAATAATATTTTTAATAACATCTAAAGCAGTTTTTATTACTGTAGTTATAATTGTAAAGATATTAGAAATTATATTAATGATATCTGTACCATATTGACTCCATATTTGTTTAGCAAATTCAATAAATGCACCAAACAATTCCTTGAGTCCATTGATAATTCCACCTATTACATTCTTAATTTCATTCCACGCTGAATTTACTGTATTTTTAAAATCATCATTATTTTTATATAGAGCAACAAACACTCCAATGAGTCCTGCAAGTGCTGCTATTATTATTCCCACTGGTCCTGTTAATACGGTAAAAGCCGCCCCTAACGCACCACTTGCCCCACCAGCTGCACCAATAGCAGTAGATATAGATCCAATTGTAGACATCAATGTGCCACCAATAGTTATTACTTTACCTATAATAGAAACTACTGGTCCTATAGCTGCTACAACTAATGCAAATTTCAAAACTAAATCTTGTTGTGCTGGACTTAATGATGAAAATTTTTCTACTATTTTAGTAATACCCTCAATTAATTTTTCTATTGATGGCATTGCTTTTTCAACTGCTTCAATTAATTTCTTGCCAAGTGGTTCAAGGGAAACAAGCATTTTATTCTTTAATATTGCAAACTTATCGCCTACTGTTTCAGTATCCTTTGCTGCCTTTTCAATTGTTTCCGGACTTCCATTAATACTGTTTAATAATTCATCAAGATTTAATCTGCCTTCTCTAATTGCAGCCGCCATATCTGGCCCTGCCTTTGCCCCAAACATATCTAATGCTAATGAATTAGCTTCGCCAGCAGTTCCTGCTTCTTTTATCTTTGCTATCATTTCACTAAGTGCTTGCTTAGGATCGCTAATACCTTCCCTTGCCATTTTACCAAGTGCAATTCTTAAACTACCAAGTACAAGATTTGTATTTACACCTTCCTTTTCAAATTTACCAAGCATAACTGCAGAAGTTTGCCAATCAAAACCCATTTGTCTAAGTGGGCCACCAAATTGTGTCATTAATTCTTGCAATCTTGAGACACCTATTCCTGTACTTTGACTTACTTTAAACGTATAGTCTAAAGCATCACCATAATCTTCTGTGCTTATTCCTGCATCTTGAAACATTCTAGTTGCAGCTGGGATAAGTGTATTTATATCCTCTCCAGTTATTTTAGCAAGCCTTAGCATTTGAGTAGATAAACTCTGAAGTGATTCACCGCTAAGTCCAGTTCTAGTGTTTAAATCTGCAATTACCTGACTAGCATCGCTCATGCTAGTATTTACTGAGGTATATACATTTTTAAAATCATCTTCTAATCCTTTTAATGCTTCTCCTGTAGCCCCTGTTCCTATTCTGATTGTATTATTAGCTTTTTCAAATTCTGATTCAAGTTTTATTAGTCCTGTTCCTGCTGCTACAATAGGTGTTGTTATAGACTTTGTTAATGTACTTCCTACTGATGAAAATCCCTTGCCAATATTCTGCATTTTACTTCCAACACCTTCAAAAGTTTTTCCAACCTTTGTCCAGCTACTACTTTGAACTTCTAATTCCTTATTTACACTTGTAAGTTCATTTTGCATCTTATTTAATTCAGCTTGAGCATAATTCAATTTAATTTTCAAGTTTTCAGTTGCTTTTGCATCTGTACCCTTCTTGGCAGCGCTTTCCTGATAGCTTTTACTCAACGCCGCAACCTTTTGTTTCTGAAGATCAATCTGCTTATTTAGTATATCTTGTTTTAGTCTTAATCCTTCTTCAGATTTTCCAAAATCTTTAATCTTAGAACTAGCTGCAACAAATTCACTTTGTACAAGCTTTAGATTTCTTTGTATCCTGCTTACTCCTTCTTGGAAGCCTTTATCGTCAAGTCCTATTCTAGCAACTACAGTATTTCCATCTTTAGCCATAGTCTAACACCACCCCCTTTTTTAAAGCAAAATATTATCAATATATTCTGTTTCATTATTACTTTCTATACCATTTGCTATCTTATAAACTGAAAAAAGAGCAGTTAATTTCTTTGGAGTACTATTCCAAAACTGCTCTTCATCCATCTTTAATAAATTTGTTCCTAAATAAAAAAGCCATTCCCAATTCCAATTTTCAGAATCAGTATGGCTATCTATTCCCCCATGCCTTCCTCAACTTCTGGCATAGCTTCACTTAATCCCTTATTTAATGTTTCTCCTAAACGCTCTAAATCCTCAAGCCCCAACATGCTTCCTACTGATTTTAATGTAACAGATTCATCCTCTATCTTAATAGCTGAGTAGATTAATGCCCGAATTGCCTTAACCTTCATTTTTTGTAAATCGTCAAATGCTTTATTAATGTCTCCGTATACTTCTTCTAACTCACAAAAAGTATTCATATTAAATTTCAATTCATATTCTTTATCCTGCAGTTTAAATTTAATACCTTTATTTTTTAGTTCTGATGCCTTCAATTTATCACCACCATAATTTATTTTTCATCTATTATAATATTGCCAATTTCATTAATTCATTAACTGAATTATCAGATAATTTATATACTCTTCTAAATTGTGTAAAAATAAGTTTACATTTATCAGAATTAAGAATTGGTTCATTATAATTAATATATTGTATCTTTACATCAACTGTATTTTTATTATTACAATAATCTTCTGGTTTATCCTTTAATATATAGGGTTCCTTAACTACTTCTCCATATGCATAGACTCCACTTTCTACATTATTGTCTTGTTTACCAACATGTAATAATACAATATCCCCGATTTTCATGCTTTTAACTGCTAAAAATGGCTCTATGTGCCCTACATTCTTTACTTTTTCAAACATATTCCATTGCTTTAAATTGACAGGTTCAAAATAATACTGCATCTTTCTGCCTCCTCATCAGTACTAATACTTCTCTAAATACATTTTACCATAATTTTCATAATATACATAATTAATTCTCCTTAGATATATCAGGAGCACTAGTAAACCATGCTTTAATTATTTCCATATCTACACCTTCATCATCCTCATCTATAATAAATCTATAGTTTCCATCATAATCTCTAGAATAAAATTTACCTGATAACTTAGAACTCTTGGGATCTGGTTTTTCACCTTCAGTATCATATTCGTCAGCTGTTAACTCAAATTTTCCTTTTAATAACCAAACATATCTATACTTTCCATTAGTCTTTTTTGATCTAAAACCTAATGCAACTACAGGTGGAATATCATCTTTATTTTCAATTAGTACACCCTTAACTATTTTTGATCCTTGAAGCTTTGCTCTACTTGCAAGTGATAATTGATTTAATTCTATTTCAACATCAACACCATCAAATGCTGTAATTACATCTTCAACTGTATCATCTGAATACATATTTTCAGAATTACTTTTAGGTGATAACTTAGCACTTATTGCTCTTTCAAGCTTTTCAGGTGTTTTATATGTTGTGCCATTTAATGTATCAGATTCTAGAATCGCAACATGAATATCCTTAAATCCAATTTGTCTAGTCATCTTGTACCTCCTCTTTGTTTTCTAAATAATAAAATTTTAGACCTTTATGATAAAGTCTGTTTTCTTCCTCATAAAGATCTATTTCATTAATTCTTATAAAATTTTTTTTACTTAATAGTCTTTTTACCTGTATAACTAAATTGCTATAATCACCTTTACTCCAAACATCTACTTGAACATAATGACCTGTTAATGATTCATCATCATCTTCATATTCTTCTCCATTTTGAAAATACTCATGAAAAGTGATATATTCAATGGATCTTCCACTATATTTCTGAAAACTTACTGGAATTTTTAACGGTCTTAATGCTTCAATAATTACTTTATTAATCAAAATCATTAAGCCCCCTTTTAAGCTCATATTCAATAACGCTATTAATCTCTTTTTTATTTTCTATAATAGAATTTTCTGCCCAATGTTGTGCTGCAATTTTACTTGTTCCCCATTCAGTAAATTTACTATAGAAAAACTCAGAATTGTCTCCTTTATTAGGACCTACTTTAATAATATCAACACCATCTTCTTTTTCTATAGCTGAAATACTAATATTATCTGCCATGTGCTTCTTACTATCGGCTGATCTTGGAGCCTTCTTTTCCATGCTCTCCTTTACTAATTTTCCTGCTCTCTCTAGTGCTTTCTTTTTTATTTCTTCCCCTCTTTCACCCATCTTATTTACTTTATCAATAAGCTCAGCCATGCCTTGAAGTTCAATCTTCGCCATTTTTATCAGCCCCAAAAGCCTTTATTTCAATATACCTATTTTCATATTTAACATTATCAATAGATATAATATTATAACTTTTCTCATTAAATACAATTTGCATTGATGTATCTAATAAATCAATATATCTAATTTTAAATTTAACTGTATTTTCTTTCTGAATAGCAGCAGCCTGAAAATACTCTCTACCTGAAAGATTGCTAACTGAAGCCCATACAGTTTTATAATTTTCCCACGATACTTCTTCAAATCCATTTTCATTTACTTCAATAACCTGTTTTTGAAAAATGATTCTATGTCTTAATTCACCAATATCCATAAAATCACCATTCCTCTTTTCTATAGCCAAATAAAAGTCTTGATATAGTTTCTATTATCTCCTTTGAATTAAAGTTATCCCTATTTTCATACATGTTAGCTGCTGAATATAAGATGCTCTCCCTAACTATTTCAGGAACTTCCTCAAATTCAGATAATGAATATCTTAATACTCCTTCGCATAAATCCTGAGAAGTTAATAATAATTAGTGATGAGATCATCTTCCTCATCACCATCTACCCTTAAAAATAATTTTGCTTCTTCTAATGTTACAATCACACCTAATCACCACCTATAATAAAACTTAAGATGATGTTCCTTTCATCTTCATAACTTTAACAGCCTCAGGAAGTACTAGCTTTCCATCAACTCTCTGACTTGCAAGAAATCCAACTTGCCCTGTAGCTGCATAAAGTTCATTTAATCTTTTAAAACTTCTTCCCTGTCTATCTGCAATCCAATAATATTTATAATCACCAAATGACATTACTTTTGATCCAGATGCTATTTCTGGTACAAAAATAGATGTATTAACTGGACAATTTAAAATAGTATCAGGTGTTCCTGCTGTAAGTGATGGCTGCCATAAATAATGGCCATTAGAATCTTTTAACTTTCTAATAGCCTTTACTGTTGAATCATTCATAATAAATGAAGCATTCTTTCTATATGGTGATCTTAATGAATAAAATAAATCCATAACATCATCAAAGCTTATATTTGTTCCTGATGTTGTTGTTCCATCCTGCGCTCCTCCAGTTACATTAAATATTCCAGTAGGTTTACCCTTACCATCACCAACTAAAAATGCTTCTTCTTCTTTAGTTCCAATTCTTCTAGCAAATTCTTTTGCAATATAACTCTCAATATTAAAGACACTGTCATTTAATAATTCATCAGATACCTTTATCATAGTAGCTAGTTTAAATGCACCAATTGAAACTTGTCCTATAGAATCATCACTTTCGGGATATGCACCTTCCTCATCAATCCATGAAGCTGTTCCTTTTGATGCAACAACTGGAATTTTTCTATCACCACTTGAAGTTGTAATTACATTAGCAAGTCCTCTAAAGAAACTTTCTTCAGTTAAAGTTTCAACTAAAGTATTTTCAAATTCATCTGGTGCTAAATAACCACCCTCACTATCTGTGCCTACTTGAAGTGCATTCTGAATATCATAATAATTTTTCTTTCTTAAATTATCCCAGAATGCCTTATTATACTCATCACTGGCTCTTCCTGATTTACTATCAGTTCCTATCATATTGTTAGGCTTATTAGTAATTGGTGCATTTATTGGTTTTGAAAGTTCTAAATCAATAGCAGCCTGCCTTTCTAGTCTGTCTATTTCCTTACCTAAGTTTACAACATCAGCTTCCATCCTTTCATATGCTTCAGTATCTTCAGCAGATAGCAATCCATTACCAGATCTTTTACTATCAAGAAATGCTTTTGCTGCTTCCCATGCCTTTGCCCTTTTTTCCCTTAACTCTAAAACTTTGCTCATACACAAATCCTCCTAAGGCTTAATTAATTCTAATCTTTTTTCTAAATCAGAAATCTTTGTTTTATTCTTCTTAGGTATTAATTTATCTATTAATGAATTTGTAACTGCCATTCTAGAAAACATAACAGCTTCAACTTCATTATCCTCCTTTTTATCTTCCTGAAACATAATTCTATCTGCGAATCCAAGCTCTACAGCTTTTTTAGCATTAAACCAGCTTTCTGAATCCATAAGATTTGATATTTTTGTCCTATTCATGCTAGTTTTTAATTCATAAGCATTAATAATACTTTCTTTAACTTCTGAAAGCATATCTATTGCCTTCTTCATTTCTGAGCTATCTCCTATGGCAACAGTCATAGGATTATGAATCATCATCATAGCTACAGGTGACATTATTACTTCTGTCCCAGCCATTGCAATTACTGAAGCTGCTGATGCTGCTAACCCATCTATTTTCACAGTAACATTACCCTTATAATCCATTAGCATGTTATAAATCTGTGCAGCTGCAAAGCAATCACCACCTGGTGAATTAATCCATACTGTTATATCTCCTTCACCAGAGATTAGTTCTTGTTTAAATATCTTAGGTGTAACTTCATCTCCATACCAAGTTTCATTAGATATTTCACCATTAAGAAATAACGTTCTAGTGTCCTCGTTTTTTATCCAGTTCCAAAATTTTCTCTTCACTATTCTTGCCCTCACTTTCATTTTTACTAGCAAAAATTCCAGCATCCTTAAGCTTTGTCATATTACCATTTATAAGATATAAATTACCTCCTTCCTCTTGTGATATTGGATTCATATTTTCAAGTTCTCTAATGTCATTTGTTGATAACCAACCATTCTGCCTTCCAGTAGCATATCCACTCATTCTGCTTGCATAATCCCCTCTTAGTAATCCATCCACATTAAACTTTATAAAATACTGCTTTTTCTCACCAGGAAGTAATAATGCTTTTTGCAGAGATTGTTCCCATCTTATTACCCAAGGATCTAAAGTGTACTTAACAAATTCAAGACTCTGCTGCTCTATATTAGAAAAACTTGACTTATCCAAATCTCCAACCATATGTGGAGGAATACGAAAAAGACGAGCAATTTCATTAATCTGAAATTTCCTCGTCTCTAAAAACTGTGCCTGTTCTGGAGGTATTCCTATGCTTTGAAATTTCATACCTTCCTCTAAAACAGCTATTCTATGTGCATTTTTTGTTCCTTGATAAACTGAATTCCAACTATCCCTTACCCTTTTAGGATCTTTTACAACACCAGGATGTTCAAGAACTCCTCCAGGATTTGCTCCATTTGCAAAGAAACTTGCTCCATATTCCTCACAAGCAAGTGTCATACCTACTGCATTCTTAGCCATTGCTATTGGTGAATATCCAACAAGTCCATCAAAACCTAACCCTGGAATATGAAGTACTTCATCACTTCTTAATATTACCTGTCCATGCTCCTTAATATTAGGATTTTCATCAGTATATCTTGAATAAATATAATAGATTTCTCCATTATCAGCTCTATCTACCTCCATTTTACTTGGCAGTAATGGATAAAGAGCTTTTACCCTTCCTGCTCCATCTCTAATAATCTGTGCATAAGCATTTCCCCACAATAAAAGATGACTCATAAGTGTTTCTCTAAACACAAATGAAGTCATCTCTGGATTAGGCTCATCATGGAGCAGATAATATAAATTGTGGCTAATTGCTTTTTCTTTCCCCTGCCATATATATATGAAAAGTTGAAGTGGAAGAGATGCTATTGCTTCTGAAAGTATTCTAACGCAGGAATAAACTGCTGTGGTTTGCATTGCCGTTCTTTCATTTACACTTTTTCCACTTGTTGTTGAACCAAATAAAAAAGAATAAAAACTACTTGATAAACTATTTTTAGGTTTATCTAAATTTTGTTTTGTCTCCAAAAACTTTCTTATCCTCATATTTCCTCCCAAAAACACTTATATATCTTAATATTCTTACTCTATTTTATTATTTTGTATGCAAAAACACCACTTAATTAATGATTAAGTGGTATCGTAAATTATCTAAAAATACTTCTTAAAATTATATTATTCAATTGAAAGTACTTCTGCAAATTGATATGAAATCAAATCATTTGCACCTGTTTCTTTATATGCCACTTCTTCATGCATAACATCTACAATTTCTTCAGTTTTCATACCACCAAATTTTTCGATAACATCGTCTATTATTGACATATCATCATTAGACAAAAATTTAATTTTATAATCCTTGGTAGGCTTAAATTTATATGCAATATTTTCACCATATAACTTATTATCATAAGTTACACCTTCTAATAAAACAATCTGTTCATAGCCTTCAGGAACTGCCCCCATTGGAAGTGCTCTGTATGCCAATCCAGTTATTGAAAAACCTCTTCTCTTATATGATAACGTATCAGAATACCATAACATCTTCATTAGCTTGACTTTATGCAAACTTTGTACTTTTTGTGCTAAATAATTAACTTCATCAACTATCTTATTAATATTTAATGCATTACATCCAACCAACAAATTATCATGAATTTTAGCATATACTGCTCTTATATACCCCACTAAATATTCATTTTTTATTGAATTATATATATCTTTTGCTCTTTCTTGATACTTATTATAGGCTTTTTCACTTATCCTATCCTTTGCTCTATCTAACAACTCCAAAAACCATTCAGGATCAGAATCAATTTTTTTCAAAAAATCATCATGAGCAACATCTTGTACCTGATGATTTTCATACCTAGTAATAGTTGCTCTTCCCCAACCTAATATTTCTGAAAAATCCTTTTGACTAACACCATATTTATCTCTAATATTAACTATTTCATCAGAAGTCAGTAATCCTACTATTTTTCTGTAAGCATTTTTTAATTTTATATCATTACCATCTATCATTTCTTCTGTTTCAGTAAATTCTTCAGTTTTATCACAATATTCATATGTAGCCATATACTTAACTTTTTGCTCTTTAAATATTACTTCTTCCTCTACTTCAACTTCCTTAACATTGTGAACTTCCATACAACTTAAGCATAACTTATTCATTGTTGTTATTACTTTCATTTTGTTTACCTCCTCTTATAAGGAAATGTTTCATCAGAAAAACTTCTAGTAGAATAATGGAAAGACATTACGAAAATATAATCATCTGATATTATTTCAACTCTTATTTTTATATAAACATCTTTTTGTTTATATACTTTTCCAAATACCCTCATATCACTTCTTTTAGGATATCTTAAATCTTTTACGGTTTCTATATAGTCTTCTACCATTATATTATTTAATTCTCTTTTTAGTGCTTCTTTTGGACTCTCGTCAGGGAACAAATCTCCAATTGTAAATTTATTTGTATATTCCTCTTGTCTATTTTCATCAACTTTTCTTTTTTCTTGAAAGTTTATTTTGGTTGCGGGCTTCGTCAAAGAATATTTTAGCTTTGCAACATATGTTTCGACTTCCTCTTTTGATTCTATATATTTTTCAGTATTACCATCTTTTGATACCATTATACCCTCCATACTTAAACTAGTCAATGTATTTTGGTATCATATGATACCAAAATACATTGATACTTTATAATATTTTTATTATATACCTGTTTTAATTATTAATCTATAAAATTAAAATTCCTCTATCATCATACACACTATTACTATTACTATTTCCTTTATTTCTAATAGCTCTATCCAATGCCATAACAGTAGCTACAGCTCCATCAATCTTTTCAGTACTCTTTTCCTTATCCATCTTTATATTTCCAGCAGGATCTTGTTTAATAAAAATATTATCCATCATCCATCTAAGCACAGGATTACCACCATGAACTATCTTCTTTTCTAATACTAGTTTCATAAGTTCCTTAGTTGGTGGGCTCATATCTTTATAACCTTGTCCAAAAGGTACTACTGTATATCCCATTCCTTCTAAGTTTTGAACCATCTGAACAGCTCCCCATCTATCAAATGCGATTTCCTTAATATTATATTTAGTTCCAAGTTCCTCAATAAACTTTTCAATAAATCCATAATGAATTACATTTCCTTCAGTAGTTTTTAAAAAACCTTGTTTTTCCCATATATTATAAGGCACATGATCTCTTCTAACTCTAAGTTTTAAGTTATCCTTTGGAATCCAAAAGAAAGGAAGTAATATATATTTTTCATCTTCTCTCCTTGGAGGAAATACTAAAACAAATGCTGTAATATCTGAAGTACTTGATAAATCTAATCCACCATAACATACTCTTCCTTTTAATAATTCTAAATCTATATCAAAATCACATTCATCCCACTTATCCATAGGCATCCATCTTGTAGATTGTTTTACCCATTGATTTAATCTTAACTGCCTGAATATATTTTCTTCAGCTGGATTTTCCTTTGCACTTATATATGCATTTCTTACCTTTTCTATATCAATAGTGTGCCCAAGAGAAGGATTAGCCTTATACCAGTTTTCTTCTAAACTCCAGTCGTCATCATCTTTAATTCCATATATAACTGAATAGAAAGTAGGATCTATCTTCCTACCTTCTAAAATATCTATTGCTTTTTGATGCTGTTCAAAACAAATTGAATTTCTGTCTGTTCCTGCTGTTGTAATTAAGAAAAATAATGGTTGTGTTCTTGCATCACCTGAACCTTTAGTCATTACATCAAATAATTCTCTATTAGGCTGACTATGAAGCTCATCAAATATCACTGCATGAACATTAAGTCCATGCTTTGTATATGCTTCCGCAGATAATACCTGATAAAAACTATTAGTTGGCTTATATACTAATCTCTTTACTGACATTATTGGTTTTATTCTTTTCTTAAGAGCAGGGCACTGGTCCACCATATCTACTGCAACATCAAATACAATTGAAGCCTGTTGCCTGTCTGATGCACAGCCATACACTTCAGCTCCCCATTCCCCATCACCACAAGTCATATAAAGTGCAACTCCAGCTGCAAGTTCTGACTTTCCATTTTTCTTAGGAATTTCAATATACGCTGTATTATATTTTCTATATCCATTTTCCTTAATAGTTCCAAAAACATCTCTAATAATTTTATCTTGCCATGGAAGTAAATCAAAAGGAACACCTCTCCATCTTCCCTTAGTGTGTTTTAAACAATTAATAAATTGTAATGTTTGATATGCTTTGTTTTCATCATACATTAACTACCACCACCCTTTAGCAATAATAATTCCATAGGATCTGTCTCTGTAACTTTATTAACATCTGCATTTATTCTTGTTCTTGAAGATGGCGTTAATCCAAATTGTTCACAGAACTTATTCATTATTTTCAAATATGTCTGTGCAATTGAAACTTGTGGCACCTGCTGCCAATAGCCACTTGGTGTTTTTACAATAGTTCCATGCTTTGTAATAAATTCTTCAGCTTCTTTCCATCTAGCATATGCTTGACAATACCCTGCAAATGCAGCCATATCAATTTCAGTAAGTATTCCTAAGTGTTCTAACTGCTTAGCCATCCTCTTCCATTCTTTTTTAGCTTCATCTTCGAGCCAATTAGGACATCTTGGTGCTTTCTTAACGGGCTTTGGTTCGCTAAAATTTAATTGTCTTTTACCTGGATTTCCTTCTAAAACTTTTATTGCTCTTGGTTTTGGTTTTCTTCCTCTTTGCACCACAATCTCACCTCCTTTTAATCATAAGAAAAAGGCCTTACTTTATTAAATAAGACCATAAATATTCGTAAAATATTTCTATTCATTTTCTTGCAATTTTTCTAATATATCAAATACATTGATTTCAGTGCCATCTGAAATTTCTACTGTATCATCATCTGATAAATTTGAAAATTAATAATCCTAATTATATATTAACCATTATTTAATAATTGTATATCAAATCCTAACCTCTTATAGGATTCCTTAATCACATTATAATACCAATCACTAGGAATTCCATTTTTTCTTGTTTGATCCATAATATAGACCATACCCTCTATAACTTCACCACTATCCATTACAACTTCAATATCCCTCTTAAAATAAAACTTTGGATACCCTTCATATCTATTTAATGACTTTTCATCATCTTCAGAAATATCCCAAACAAGCACAGGAACTATACTTCCTTCTTTCTTTTCTATAGTTGCATAAGCCCCTGTCTTAGATCCTTTAAATAATAGTTCATAATCTTTAATTATGCCAGTTCCTACTTCAACTGCATCCTTGCATCTATAACTCATTTGTTCCTTATGTAAGTTACTACCATATGCAACATATAATTTTCTTTTCATATCCAATTTCTCTCCTTTCATATTTAGCCTGTGTATTAACACAGGCCTCTTTTATACTGCATGTCTCCATGCACTGTTTCCTTCTAAATTCTTCAAAAAATGATATCTGCATGTTTTAAATTCATCGCCAATCAATCCAAGTCTCAACATCCAACACCTGAAAGCATATTTTTCATTATCAGTTATTGTCCTTTTTGAACTTGCCTTCTTTTGTATCAATGCCTGATAGCTCACTGCTAAACAAAATTGTATGTAGGCTTTGATTTTTCCTGCATGTAGCGTTGAATTAAAAATTCTAAACTCAACTGTGCCTTTAGTAAATGTGCTATGAAGATTTAATCCATGATATCTACTGTTATTATAGTGAGCAGTCCTACTTTGAACACCATAATCTTCATACCATATGTCTGCAAGTTCACTTATTGTTTTTGGTTTTTTTGAATTTATTTTTTCTATTAATTTTTCATTTACTTTTTTACAATATCGTAGTCTTTCATAGGGGATATCCAAAGTTTTATAAATCATATTTTCTTTGCTTGCAATAATATTAACTAAATTCTTTAAACTTGATGGCGTATGTGCTTTAGCATCAATATGAACATGTATACCACAGCTTTTATTTATAAATGCTCCTGCCTTTCTAAGTTTTCTAACAATTCCTTGTAAATCATCAATATCATCATATGTTAATATTGGGCTTACAAGCTCTACCTTAAAATTACTATCTGCTGATATTTTTTTATCACAAAATTTTTGTTCTGCTATTATACTTGAATCGCTCATGATTTTCCATGTCCTACTTTTATTGTCTCTTACCTCATATGTTCTATAAGCACCACCAATATAATAGTTTTCTGTTTTATAATAACTGGCAATTTCATTTGCTGCTATTTCTCTTGTTATTCCTGTAAATTCTATTTCTATTCCAAATCTTTGATTTCTCATTTACTTACCTCCTGTGCTTTTCGTCATTACATTAATCACTCTAAAAGCACATAATTGCAAGAGGTTATTAGCATAAAATCAAAATATATTTATCTCACTTTATGACATCTTTATAAGATATTTTTTTGCCATTTCTAATTAAAAATACATCATTGCTTGAGCCTTTAAATTCTATATATCTATTAACAATCACATCAACAAATTTTTCATCAATTTCAATAGTATAACACACTCTATTTGTCTGCTCTGATGCAATAAGAGTAGAACCACTTCCACTAAAAGGATCTAAAATAATGCAGTTACTCATACTAGAATTTTTAATTGGATATGAAATAAGATTTACTGGCTTCATAGTTGGATGAATAACACTTTTGCTTGGTCTATCAAATTCCCACACTGTTGTTTGCTTTCTATCAGAATACCACACATGTTTCCCTGACTTTTTCCAACCATAAAGTACAGGTTCATGTTGCCATTGATATGGGCTTCTACCTAAAACAAAACTTTGTTTTTTCCATATGCATGTTCCTGATAAATAAAATCCAGCAGCTTTAAATGCTTTTCTAAAATTAAGTCCTTCTGTATCAGCATGAAATACATATATGGAAGCATCATCTTCCATTGATGATTCCACATTCACAAAAGCCGAAAATAAAAAATTATAGAACTCTTCATCCTTCATATTATCATTATTTATTTTTCCAGCTTCCCCTGTGTAATTAACATTATAAGGTGGATCTGTTATTACAAGATTTGCTTTCTTTCCCTCCATCAATTTATCATACGTTTCAGGTATTGTAGAATCCGCACAAATAAGTCTATGATTCCCTAGTAGCCACAAATCTCCTTTCATTGATACTGTTTCTTTTGTCAATTCCTTATCCACGTCAAAATCATCTTCTTTAATTTCTTTATCATGAACAGAATTAAAAAGTTGTTCTATTTCAGGAGGCTCAAAACCTGTAAAATTAATATCAAAGTCAGAATCTTGTAAATCCTTAATTAAATCTGCCAATAATTCTTTATTCCATTCTCCAGTAATTTTGTTAAGAGCAATATTTAAAGCCTTTTCTTTTGTTTTATCAATGTTAATTACTACACAATCTATCTCAGAATACCCCAAAGCTTGAAGTACAGAGACTCGCTGATGCCCACCAATAATAGTTAGATCTGAATTAACTATTACAGGCTCAGAATACCCAAATTCTTTTATACTGTTTTTAATTTTTTCAAATTCCTTGTCTCCAGGCTTCAATTTCTTTCTTGGATTATATGAAGCAGGAATCAAATCATCTATTTTTAGTCTTTTAAATTCCATTCTACTTACTCCTTCCAAAATCTATCCTTGATATAGCAATTATGGCTGCAATATCTTCTATTTTTATTGCCATAACTAATAAATTTTTCACCACAATATTTACACCTACATTCATAAATTGCAGTGTCTTTTTTATGAAGTTTTTCAGGATGCGTTTGCCACCATTCTCTTCTGCATAAATCAGAGCAAAATTTTCTATGCCTTCCCTTCCCTGATTGAATTATTCTTTTACCACAATACAAGCATACAACTCCATCCTCTATATCCTTATTTAAATTTCTAGTTAATACTGATGCATTGCCAGCTAAATTATGCTTTTTACAATAATTTCTAACCATATCTCTTGTTAATCCAACTATTGATGCTATTGATCTATAACCAGCTCCATTTAACCTAAGCTCCCTAATTTGCTTTCCCTTTAAAGGATTCATACATATCACCTCAATTAAAGAATTATATAGAAATAGCCAAAAAAACCATATTTAATTAATGATTTTTTGGCTAAATACTAAACTATTTAACAAAATATAAAATTATTTAACATATGTATTTTTATAGGTTACATTAGATTTTATATTCCAGATATATATCCCCCTTGACTAATTCGCGAAATTTCACGTGTGAGGGGGCGGCGGTCCTTAGCCTGTCCTTTTTAGAGATTTTAATACCCCCTATCACAAAACTTCATTCATTTTTTAATGATAAATGCTTATCATTTAATTTCTATACCTCAGTTTCTGTTTCTAGTTGTTTTGTTGGTGTCATATACCTTTTAGCACTTTCAACCTTATCTTCGATATACATACCTAAACAATCTGCTGCTGCTTTTCCTAAAATTTTAGATGTTCTAGCACCTTCTTTAGGATGTTCTGAAGTATACTTAATAATATTATTTACAGACATATCTTTAATTTCATCATTTTTTTCTTTGCCATACTTAATTCCTCCTTGTATTAGTTCTAATTTTATCTTACCCAAAAACTAATATTTCATTCTTACTAATATTTATATTTTTCGTATCTATCTTCAGTCATTGTCTTTTTATCATGACATTTCTTACAAAGTGGCTGCCAATTACCTTCATCCCAAAACAAAGCTTTATCACCTCTATGTGGAACAATATGATCCACAACAGTTGCTTTTACCAATCTGCCTTCGCTCTTACATCTAACGCAAAAAGGATGTGCTATTAAAAATATCTTCCTTACTCTATTCCATTTAGAATTATATATACTTCTATCTTGAACATGAAATTTTGCATGTTCTATGCAGTAATCACCATCAGTTAAATTAGGACATCCAGGATGTTTACATGGTTTCTTAGGTTTTCTTGGCATCAATATCAACCTCATTTTCTAATATCATTTATTATTCTATATTATTATTATATTATAAAATAAGCGGACAAATCGGACAAATATTGATAAAACAAAAAAGGCTCTAGATTTCTCTAGAACCACATTGTGATATTATCACAAAAATATTTTTGTTTTAAAAAATCAAAAATGGTGCAGGCACCCTTCTGATAAAAACAATATTGTTTTTATTCGTTAATATATTATACGCATAGTTCATAAAAATAGTCAACAATTTTTTTAATGAATTTATAATTTGTTATTATTATTTGATTTTTCTCAAAATACTCCTTATTCTGAATAAATCTATTATCAATTAAATCTTTTAACTCTATAATCGCTGATTTTCTTAAATCATCACTGCTTATCATATGTGCTAATACATACAAGGTTACTACAAAGTCATGAATAATTGGATTTTTAATTTTCTTTATTCTTTCTTCTGGTTTAACCTCTTTTATTTTTGATACATATGTATTTATCTTTTTATTCTTTCTAATTATTGTGTATGGAGTCTTAAGAGTATTTATCAAACAACTATTATGTGCAACAGCATTTCTCAAAAATTTAACTGACCATAAATAGTCTATCATAGACTCTTTATCTGTATACTTTAAATAATATAGTTGATATAAAAAAATGAGAAGTCCTAGATTTCTCTAGAACTAATATTTTTTAAAAATCTGTCATGTGCTTTTCTCACACTATCTTCTGATACACACTCACTTATATTAGCCGCAACCATACTCCAAGTCATCCCATTTATATATCTTAGTCTCATTATCATCCTCATTTGGCTATCATCTATTCCATTAATAAATGTATTTAATCTATTAATCTCACAAAGGCACCTTTTTAAATTAATATTAAGTAATTCTTTAATATCAGCTATTTCAGCACAGTAATTTCCAACTTTATCACTGATCCCAGTACCATGTGGCATACCAGTAATTATAGTTGTTGAAGAGGTAGCTATGTTTTCAAGTTCTCCCAATCTTTCCTGCATTTCTTCTGCTTCTCTATTCAAATAATAAAGTTGTGACAATTCCTCCCTTGTCATAATGTTTCACCTCTCTAATTCTGAAGATTACTTAAATTTATACTTACATTTAGAATTTTATTTAATTCATTACTATCTTTTTTATTTAAATGCCCTAATACATCAAATATCTGTTCCTTAGAAATTGTGACTATTTGCTCAGCTAGTATTGTACTATTATATTTAAGACAACAATAATCATCACATGATAGCTCATAATGAGTAGGCATTACTTTTTTCTTTTTGGCTGTAATAGGCACAACTATTGTAGTTGGTGAATATTTATTACCAATATCATTTTGAACCACAATTGCAGGTCTTGTTCCATTTTGAACAGAGCCAACGGTTTCACCAAAGTCAACCATGATAATACTATCTCTAAATATTTGCACCATTGTCTACCTCCATTTTTATTTTAGCTTTTACTGCTTCAATTAAAGCAGCTTCTCCAAATTCTTTTCTTTCTAATGCTTCCATAACATTTTCATCAATTGTACCTTTTGTAACTATATGATGTATTATTACAGTATTTTTTTGTCCCTGTCTCCATAACCTTGCATTTGCCTGTTTATACAGTTCTAAACTCCAATTAAGCCCAAACCATATAGCTGTAGACCCACCCATTTGTAAATTAAGCCCATGTCCTGCTGAAGCTGGATGTACAATTACTATTGGAATCTTTCCCTCATTCCATAAAGTAATGTCCTTTGATGTGTTTATTTCTTTAACATTAAATCTTTTTAATATCCTTTCTCTATCATGTTTATATTCATAAAAAACAAGTATTGGCTTTCCATTTGCTCCTTCAATAAGATCCTCAAGTGCATCAAGCTTTTTGTCATGTATTACTTTTACCTTGCCATTTTCATCATAGACTGCCCCATTTGCAATTTGTAAAAGTTTATTTGATAATGCTGCTGCATTTACCGCATCAATGTCTCCATCTTTAAACGGAAGAATCATATCATTTTCTAACTTTTTATAAAGAATTTCTTCCTTTGGATTCATTAGCACCTCAACTTTATTAAAAATGCATTTTGGCATATCAAGATAATCTATAGCCTTCATGCTTATACATATATCTGATATCTTTTTATATATAGCATCATCAGCACCATCTTTAGGTCTATATGAAAAAATAATATCTCTGTTTCTTTTGTCCGGCATAAAATATCTTTCTCTATACCCCCCAATAAATCTTCCGAGTCTTTCACCCATATCAAGAAGATTAATCTGCGCCCATAAATCCATGAGTCCATTTGGTGCTGGAGTTCCTGTAAGACCAACTATTCTTTTTACCATTGGCCTTACCTTTCTAAGTGCTTTAAATCTTTTTGATTTATTAGACTTAAACGAACTAAGTTCATCAATAACAACCATATCAAAATCCCACTTATAGTTACTTATTAGCCATTCAATATTCTCTCGATTTATTATATAAATATTAGCTTTTGTATTTAAGGCCTTTTCTCTATGGCATTTGTTCCCAACTACTAAAGATGCAGTGAGACCATTTAGGTGATCCCACTTTTTTATTTCCTTTGGCCATGTATCCTTTGCAACTCTAAGTGGTGCTATTATAAGAACTTTTCCAACTTCAAAATGATCTAAAACCAACTTCCAAAGTGCAGATAATGTTATTATTGTTTTTCCAAGCCCCATATCTAATAGAAGTGCGCATGCTTCATGCTCTATAATAAAATCTTCTGCATATTCCTGATATTTATGTGGATTGTATTTCATTTAACACACCTTCTATCATTTCAATATTATCTATAACAAATACCTTAAAACCTAAACTTTCAATTTGTGCTTTTCTTTTTAATTGCATTATTCTAAGCTTTTTACCTGAAGCTTTTATTTCTGCAAAGGCAATTTTGCCATTTCTAAGTAAGATTATTCTATCTGGTACCCCATCAAGCCCAGGTGATACAAATTTTAAAGATAATCCCTTTTTTTCTTTAACCTTTTTGTTTAAAAAACTCTCTACTGTACTCTCTCTCATAAAGCCTCCTAAACACCATAGTAAAATCCATAAGCTTACTATCTGAAAGTAGATATGCCAATATCTCAATTTTCGAAACTGATTTTTTAGGGAAATGAATATCATCTCTAATAGCTTCTATAAACTTTATTTCTAATGTATTTGGTTTTTCATACTTATCAACACACCAATCGTAAAATGACACTTTAAATTCCCTCCCTACACTAATATTGCTTAACATTTCATTACACGCGCGTATATGCAAATGTGTATTTTTCTATCTATTTACTATATTTTTATATAAAATAATAATTATTAATTAATATTAGCAACATAAGAAACAAAAATAGATACATTTATTACATTAATAATTAGTTCATGTTGCTAAATATATTTATGCAAGCAACTTTAATTGCAACAAGAAACACATATGCTGTTGCTAGTTGCCTATAATTTTTTATTTGACAACTTATCATTAGCAACCCTAACATATCCATTTACGACACCATAAATATTAAATCTCATTTTATTTTCAGCTTTATCCCAGTTTTCTATTTTGGCCATTATTGCTGCTATATCATTTGCATCCTGTCTTTTAAAAGTTCCTCTATCTTTACACAAACATTCACAGTAGATCTCCATATTACAAACTCTGGTTCTTTTATTGACGCCAATGCCTTTGCTACCATCAAACTCATTACCATTAATAAAATTTCTTCTCTCATAAAGACTCATATTATCCCAATTTTCAGGCAGAAGCATCTCTAGATAATTTTGTACCATTCCAACCCTATCATCACCTTCCATAGCCTCACGTTGTTTCTTTTCTGCAACCAAAGAAATATCCTTATCTAGATATAATTTTTCACCAGCTTCATAGTAAACTAAGGTTTCCGCCCAAATCTGCTGCACTTCTTCGTAACTTAATTTCCATGATGCTACTGCTCCGCATCCAGGAGTCTTCACTGGCCAAAATCTTCTATTCCCAGTAGTATCTCTTAAATAACCATTTTCAGCATTTGTCGTCCCAATAAATATACATTGTCTAGGATGAGGAGTAGCTCTTCTTCCAAAACTTGCTCTGTAAATATCATTTTGCCTTGATAAAAATCCTCTAAGTGTCTCAACTTCTGCCTTTCTAAGTCCGGCAAGTTCTCCTATTTCAAGCACCCAATATCCTTGAAGTTTCTCTGCTGCAGTTTTGTCTTTAGTCTCAGACAATTGCATACTATCGCTAAACCATTCCATACTTAATTTTGAAATTAATGTGCTTTTGCCTTTACCTTGCGGACCACATAAAACAAGCATAGTATCAAACTTGCATCCTGGATGCTTTACTCTTGCTATTGCAGCACACAATGTTTTCCTAGTTACTGCTCTAACATATTTTGTGTTCTCAGCTCCTAAGTAATCTATAAGAAGTGTATCTACTCTTTTTATACCATCCCATTTAGGAAGTGCATCTAAATATTCTCTAATTGGATGATATGATCTATCATCTGCAACTTTAGATACTGCTATATCATAATTTCTTGCAGAGAAATTTCCATAATTTAAATCTATATAAGAAATAAGCTGAGCATCATCTGCGTCTCTCCAAAATTTAGAAGGGTGCTGCCATGGAACATCTCCTTTAATCTCCATTCCATCGCTTAACTCATTAAAAACTATACTCTTTAAATTTTCATCATTATTTAAAATGATAATGAGATTTCTAAGATTATTAACAATAATTCCTTGCTTATTATATTCAAGCTGCTTTCTCCAATCTTCACTTTTACTAAACTCTATTTTAGCTTTTCTTTCTCTTTCTAATAAAATCTGTCTTTTTACCATTTCATCTTTTGAGGCCATTTCTTGCATTGCCTTAAACGATGGTAGTTTTGATGTTTCTGCTTCTTTATCCTTATCTAAATACCCATACTTATGAATCCTTACAATATCAAAAGCATTTAATAATCTATTACATGCAGGATCTGTTGCATGATGTGAATATGCAAATTTATCATCATATATTACAACACCAGCACTTGAATCAGCAGGAATATAATCATACCTACCACTAATAACACTTGGCTTATAAATATCATGAATAAATACATCTATTGCATCTTCTATGGAATATGTCCTGCAAAATGCACCAATTATTCCTTCCTTTAAAAGCGGATCAGCTTGCTTTGATATATTTCTTTTTATTATCTTTACCTGCCTAGAGGATATAGGCCAACTTGACACATCCTTCCAATCCTTATATTTAGATAATACTTCATCTGGATCAAGAAATTTACCAGCTTGCATTTTAAAAATGAATTTTCCATCCTTTGAGGAACTTGGCCAATACATTAATCTTGCTGCTTCGTAAGTTGTATCATCAAAAAGTTCTATTCCTATATCCTTTGCAACCATTCTAGCTATAGCTGGATATTCCTCCTCTGATACATTTCTTAATAGAGGAATAATAAGTCTATATCTTGGTTTTTCCTCTGTGCTTTTATGAGTGCTATATATACAGCAAGTAAAATCAAAAAACATACTTATTTCATCCCATATTCCTGAATATGCATAATCCATGTCAAGGGTAATCATAGAACGATACTCCACATAACCATTTTTTCTTTTACCTTCTCTTAAGCTTCCTGCAACAAACCCACCTACATCTTTAATATTGTCTTGATTTACCTTAGGCATCCTTTTATATTCTGATACTGTTTCTTTTGTTCTTATAGGTTTATTGACTTTGTATAAAAATTGAGACCAGCTAATATCAATATTTTTCAAGTTCTTTGCAAATCTATTATGAGCAATTGATATTTTCACAAAAATCACCTGCCATATTAATTTAAAGTTTGACTTTTAGTAATATACGCCATTTTTAATTTTCTATAAGTAACCTTTTTAATTCTTGCCACATAGCTCTGACTTAAATTTAATTTTTTCGCAATATTTCGTTGAGTTTCTCCTGCTATTGATAAATGCACAATCTTACGCTTTCTTTCTGGTAATCCTTTAACTATTTCTAATATTTCTGAACAAGTAACTGAATTTATTGCTTTTTCCTCAACATCATCTGCTGAATATAATAAATCTTTTAATAATATATCTGAATCTTCGCCATTAATAATTACAGAGCTATCAAGTGATATAGACCTTATATTTTTTTCTTTTCTTTTAGACATTAAAATTTCATTAATCATAATTTTACTAAAGTAAGTTGTCCATTTGCATTTGTCAGGATTAAAAGATTTTAATGCTTTTACAAAAGCTATGTTGCCACATCCTATACAATCATCAAATTCTAATTCTCCAAGCAAGCAATCTTGCGAAGCATATTTCTTAGCTATAAAATTCATAAATGGCTGATTCTTTTCGTATAATTTTTCTACATTTCCCATAAGAAATAACTCTTCATTACTTAACATATTTACCTCAACCCCTTAATTTTTATTAATCTTTTTTATAAAAATCACATTCATAGCCATCTGCATTTAGCGGAATTCCTTCTAGCCATTCAGGAACCTCAGTCATAATGCTGCAAACTTCATCTACTGAACTTACACCAATAGGCACTTCTAAAATAACTTCATCATGAACATGCATCACAATATTAAATCCCTTTTTATCTAGTCTGATCATTGCTTCTGCAAGAAGATCCCTTGCAACAGCCTGAACTATATTTTCAACAAGCTTTGGTCCGTAAGTTTCAATTCTTGTCCATTTTTTGCTTTCACCTATACCTTCATAAGTAATGCTGTCCCTATTAAATTGATTAACACCAATTCGTGGTTTTATATACGAAAGTTTTCTTCCAGATGGCAATGTAATAAATAATATTCCGCTATCATAATCAAATGATATTGACCTAACTTTCGAATGAATTTTATTTTTTACTGTGTTTATAGCTGCTTTATCAATGCTCCACCAAAACTGTGTAATTTGAGGATTAGAATTTCTCCAAGTAGTTACAAGAGATTGTAATTCTTTTTCATCTATCCCCATGCCCAATGCTCCCATTGATATTAGAGCCCCCACTGAACCACCATAACCTAACGCTAATTCTGAAATCTTACCCTTCTGTCTTAATGGTGAACCTTTTGTTATCTGTTCTATTGGTACATGAAACATAGCACTTGCTGATGCTTCATATATCTTTCCATGAGTAGCAAAAACATCAAGCCGCCATTTTTCTCCCGCAAGGTATGCTAATACTCTAGCTTCAATAGCAGAAAAATCAGCTACTATAAATCTACATCCTTTCTTAGGTATAAAAGCTGTCCTTATTAGCTCTGATAATACCCTTGGTGCGTTATCATAAAATAATTCAACTTCTTCAAGGGTTCCTTCCCTTACTAAATCTCTTGCTAAATTTAAATCACTAATATGATTTTGTGGTAAATTTTGAACTTGCACTAATCTTCCTGCCCACCTTCCACTTCTATTAGCACCATAAAATTGCAAAAGTCCATGCACTCTCCCATCAGAACATACTGATCTTTCTATAGCCTCGTATTTCTTTACTGATGTTTTTGCCATCAAGAGTCTTAATTTTAAAACTTCTAAAGCTTCACCATCTGTACTATTAATAAGCTCTGAAACTACTTTTTTAGATAAACTATCAACTAGAATCTTCCTCTCCATTAACCATTCCTTTAACTGCGCTACTGAATTAGGATTTTCAAGTCCTGTTAATTCATATGCTCTTTTAGTTACTATCTCTTTGTGAAGAATATCCATTTCAACTGCCTTTTTCACCAAAACCTTGTCAACTAATATACCTCTATCATTTATTTTCTGATCTAACCTATATAATTCTATTTCTTTAGATGGTATAGGAAATCTATTTAATCTTTTCTTTATTGCTTTTTCAACATCCACGTCTCTAATACAATAACTTTTAAATATTTTCCACTTATCCATATCATGTTTTGGTAAATTCCTTTTTCTCATACCATTTACTTTTGTGCATTTACAAGGCATGCAAAAATATCTAATTAAATCTTTTCCTTCTTTCATTTTTTTATCTTTTAGTCCTAATACCTCTCCTACTCCCTCTAGGCTTAATGGTAACGCCAACATTGAAGCTTGAACCGCTGTACAATACCATGAGTCAGCTTTTAACTTTCTTTTTAAATACTTACTTAAGCATATTCTTTCAAAATTAGCATTAAAAGCTGTTTTTATACATTCATCAGAAATTATTGCATCCATTAATTTATCTGGTATAGATTCACCTAATGCTAAATCAATAATCTTAGTTTCATCATCATTAAAACTGTATGCAAGCAATAATATTTCAAAAGCTGGACTATCAACATATGCATAAACTCCACACTTGACTAAATCAACATCAGAGTATGTTTCAATATCAATACTTAATTGATTCCTCATCATTACCCCCATTTTCTTATTATTTAAGGGCAGTACAAAAATATACTGCCCTTGTCATTAGTTTAGAAAATCATCATCTTCTTCAGTTTCAAAATCATCTTCTGCTCTGCTTCTACCACTTAATGGCTCGCCATCTTTAAGTTTTTGGATATTGCCAAGTCCTGCTGCAATTCCTCTGTTTCCATTGGCATTATATCCATAAAAAGTAACTGATATTTTTCCATAACAACCTGAATAAACTTCATTCTGATCTAAAATAGGTTGTACCATTTTATCTACTATTTGAGGTGCTTGTTTGCTATTGGCATTAAAGAAATAACTATTTGCATATGCTTCATCATCAGGTCTGTCTATATCACCATCCCTTAATGGCAGCTTTAAATTCGCAGGAACCTTACCACCCCATTTTGATAAACTATCCTTCTTTGCCTGTTCAACTGCTGACTTAATTTTTGCTAGAGTAGCTTTATCATTCTTTGGAATAATAGCTGATACTGAATACTTTGGCTCACTACCATTTATTGACTGTGCTTCCCATATGTTTGCATAAGATAACCTGCAAGGAACTATTACCTTTGTTTGATTTTGCATATTATTATTCATTTATTTTTCCTCCTTAAAATCTGACTCTGCATTTGAACTTTTTATTTCTTCTCTCTTATCACTTTCAGGAACAAGAGTTATTTTACCATTTGGCTTGTACACAAATTTTCCTAATATTTCATTAAACTTTTTCTTGCCCATAAGTTTCTCCATATCTGTTATTCCAATAAGTGTCTGTTTATAAATATCTTTGAATCCAGCATCTATAGCTGCTTTTGACACTTGTTCTTCATTTGAATATTTTCTATTTGACCTTCCTTCTACAAGCTTAAATCCTTGCCACCTTACTCCTTTAGTTATGGCTTCATTTTGAGCATATGCATAAATATCATTTGCCCACCTTGCAAGTTCACCTGCTCTAACTAATACCTCAGCTATTTCTTCTTGAGTTAACAAGTCAGGTCTTTTAAATTCCATTTTTGCAATTTCCATTAAATATTCTGCTCTCGACCTACATATAGCTTTTGCCTTACAGAATCTGCAATGCTCTCCTACAATAAATTCTCCTTCACCTTTATATGCCATATCAGCTTTTTCTTTTAATTCAGTATTTGCCCACTCTAATAACTCTTCTACTGAAATTTCATAATTTGAAATGTTCTCAAGTCTTGGTTGTACAATGCTCATACTAACAGTTTTTATATCATATAATGCTTCAAACAAATTAATTGCACCAAGTGCATATAAAAACATCTGAGAATTTCTCTCTGCAGATACTTTAACCCCCATTCCATATTTAAGATCAATTATATGAAGCATATTATCTGCCACTATTACTAAATCACCAGTACCAAATCCATCTTGAACATACTCTGAAAAATCAAGTTTTTGTTCAACTAAAACTATAGGATCATTACATTGTTTCCTTGTCTTATAAATTAACTCCTTAGCATAATTAACATATACATCTGTATATTCATTCATTTCATCAGTGAAATATTCACTCTTTGGTTTGGGACATTTTATTTTCAAGAATTTTTTAATTTTGTATTCACTTAATTCATGTGCTGCAGTTCCTTCTTCTGCAAATGGCGATGACTCATCTTTAAAATCTTTTTCCAAATTAGCTGATGGAGTACATTTAAGCCATCTGTGAGATGAACTGGCACTTAAATATGCATGTTCTCCCATTTTATAATTTCTTTGCCTCCTTTAATATTTCTTTATAACAATCTGGATTTAAAGCTGTTAATTTATCTGCACCATGTTTTTTTATTAGTGCTTTAACTTCTTTAACTTTTCCATCTTTTGATTTTTCAGCAAGAATAGCCCTTACTTCTTCAATAGTTACTTTCTTTTCTACATCCTTTGGACTTATGCCGTTTTGCTCTTGAGTATTTTGTAATTCTTCCAAATGTCCTATTAAACTTTTTAAATCATTAATGATAGAAATGATTGCATTTTTCATTATTTTTGTAACTCCTTTCAATTCTTATTATTTTTGAGTTATTATTCTCTTTATTTAAATTATCTCTTGTACTTTCTTTTAAAATAATATTAGTAGGCCCTCTTCTAGTAATTACAACTTTTATACTTTGCATAATTATTGCCTCCATAATTTAATTAATAATCCTTACATAAATAAGCCACAGGAATTAACAAATCGAACCCCTAATTTAATATTTTTTTTAATTTTTTATATATTTTTTTTAACCTATTTCTAATAGCAGCTTCAGTTACTCCTAAATCTTTTGCTATATGAGATATTTTCATATTTTTATAAAACACCTTATTAATTAAATCTTTTTGCTCCGGTAATAATGAAGCAATGGCTTTTTCTATTTCAAAGTTTGTTTCTTGTGTTTCAATCTTTTCCTCTATATTTTCTGCATTATCAGTAAATTGAAGTCCTGTATCTTCCATATAATTAATAGAGTTATGTCTCCTTGTTTCTCTTCTATTACAATTAAAAATCTCTCTATCAATTTCAATTGATATTCTCCCTATATTTTCAGGTACCTCAATTTCTAATATTTCTCCTGTTAAAAATTCATAAGATATTTTCATAATTTATTGCTCCTTTCTTTACCAACAAAGATTTGACTTTGTAAAGCTAAAGAAAAAAGCATATTAAATAAAAAATGACCGAGAGCAAACTAATTTCTTAGCTTTACTCCGGCCATTTGGTATCTCATATTTTATATGGATCACTTGCTCGGTAGTTATTTTTTACAATTAACTTTCACGATTTTTTTGCAATTTGGGCACTTAATTTCAATTATCATTTCTCCTGCAGTAAATTTAACTAAATCAAACATTCTTTTGTTACAGCATGAACACTTAATAATTTTAGTCATTAATCATCGCTCCCTTATTGCTTATTTACTTGTTAGCATATTTGCTTACACTGTAAGCGTAGATATATACTTATATTCATTATATTTATATTCTTGTAAGCTTTTCTGCTTACATAAAATCTATATTTATAGCACCCAATATTATGGATGCTATAGATAAAAAAGTATGATTAATTTTTCCTATGTTAATTAATTAATACTTTGTAACTTTCAACTTTTGCCTTTGTTAATCCTAAATAATATAATCTTACTTTTGCAGCTCTTAATGAAACATTAAATACATGAGAAATATGTGTTGCTAAAAGATCATTATATACATCTGTATTTCCAAGACTCCTAAGGTCTAGATTTCTAATAAGTCTAGAATTTTCACAAAGCCCAATTAATACTGGCTTTGGCATTAAAATTGCAGCAGCAAAATAATTTGCCTGCCATTCCATGCTATCATTATCATTCCATTCACATACTGGCTTCACCTTATCATCTATTATTGCTGCTCTGCATTTAAAATTATCTTTTGTAAATTGATCATATATTAATGGATTTTTATTTTTTATGCAATACTTCTTCCTATGCAAAATCCAATGACCAGCTTCATGAATTGCAGTAAATCTATATCTGTGTTCCTGCCCCTCTTCTAATAAAGTATTATCTATAATAACAGTACCTCCTTTTGCTTTTATATATTCTGCCCTATTTGTACTTGGATTATATACAATTACTTTATTTGTATCATTAAAAACAGTCATCCCAAGATATATACCACAATGAGTTAAAAACTGAAAATCTTGAATTAGTTTTAAGTATTCTGTTAAGAACCTATCTTCATCAATAGCCTGAGGTTTTTCTAGTGCCTTAGGTGCAAATTCCTTAAGACATTCTTCCGCAATGTCATCAATTTCATTTTTACTTAAAATGGGAACACCATTTCTCTTGGTGCGAAACTTTGGATTATACATGAGCGAAACTACCCCTTTCTTTTTTCAAGTTCTTGAACAAACTTATTCCACTCTGCCTCTCCTATTCCTAAATCCATAGCTTTACGAAGTGCAATTCTTACATAATCTCTTTCCATAATATACTCTGGTAAGTCTGGAGAAATTGAATTTCTCTTTTTGCCTGCTAAATCGTACATATATCTGCATTCCTCCTCGCTTAATGAAAGTATCTTTGCTATTTCATCAAGTTTATCTTTGTCAGGAGAGTTACGTCTATCCTTCTCAATGTCACTTAAATATGGTGGTGTAATCTTAAGTAATCTAGCCATTTCTCTAAGAGTAATTTTCTTTTCTTCTCTTTTGCTTGCAATAAATTCTCCAAAGCTTTGATTTAAATCACTATTCATTAATACTCATCCTTTTCATTATACTCATTTTCCTTTACTCAACTCTCTTATAATTTTTTTAGTAGATATTTAGCATTTATCCTTAAAACTTATCCTCCATAATATATTTTCTGTTACCTTATTTTTTATAGCCATAGTTTCTACTAGTACGCTCAGCTTTAGATAAAATTATTGTATAAGATTAACTTATTGCATTTACCCATATACTGTAAGCTAATCTGTTAATATTATTTTACCTTTTATTGGTAATATATGTCAATTAAATTTGTAAAAAATAATCTGTCATATATCAACACTATTTTTGATATATGACAGATTATTTCTATAATTCACATTCTATTTCTTTTAATGTTTTTCCATTTTTATTTTTCCATGCTCTTGGACCACTAATACTAATACCTAGAACAAATTGTGCTGCAGTAGATGAACTACTAAAAAGAATATCTTCTACTAAAACATACTCTTTAATCTTTCCATCAAGTATATATTTATCCCTTAGCTTAATAACTCCATCCCTTAAAGAATTCTCAGATTCCATTTTGCTAATAACTGAACCCTTTAATACCACAAAACCATCAGAAGTCATTATTCCAGTAGCTGAAATTCCTCTATTGTTTTTGATGTACAAATATTCTGCATCAGCATTATCTGTTTTTCTTTCAGCTACATCTTCAAAAACCTTATGGCCTAATATAGATACAAGGATTTTTGCATTATAAATAAACTCTTCAAGTTCAGATTCTTCCGCTTCAGATACATTAGATTTTGTAGGTACTTGCTCATTCATTACCTTGTATCTGTTAACATGTTTTGCTATTTCATAGAACTTATTTTCGAGATATTTAACATGTGCTTTATTAATATAGAATAGCATTTTATCTGATATTAAAAAGCTTAAATATCCTCAAAATAAATAACGGACAAGCATTAATTACATGACTAAATTATAGTCAAAGTATTTAATGCTTGTCTTTTTTAGTATATCATTATTTTATATTAATCTTAGAAAGGAAAAAGCAGAGCAACATCCCCGACCAAAGTTTTGTTACTCTGCAAACCATAAATCTTATGATAACTAATATTTATGATACAAAAATCATATCTAATTTAGATGTAAAAATCAAGTCATTAACGCAAAAATCTTATGATAAATTTATTAAAAACATAGATTTTCACAAACTTACTTGTTCCTGCGGAAGGTCCGGGCAACTTGTAAAGCATGGTTATTACAAAAGAAATATCAAAAATAGCTATGGTAAAACATCTATAACAATTCTTAGGGTAAGGTGCAAATCTTGTGGCAAAACTCATGCTATATTTCCAGAGTGCATTGTGCCTTATTCCCAAATTCTTTTATGTGATCATATTTCAATTATTAATGCTTATAATACCAAGTCTTCTTTTGATCCTATTATGATAGCTAATGAATCTATTGATGAAAGCAATATTTTTTATATAATAAAACAATATCTAAAGCATTGGAAGGAACGTATTGCTTCATTTAAAATTTCATTAGATTTAAGTATTTCAAAGCAATGTTTAAAAAACTTCAAAAGACAATTTATGCAAATTAAATGCATCCCCAATATTTTATTTTCGCAAAACCACATAACTTAGTTTTACTGTTAATTTATGTAGATATAAGCTTATATTGTAATAAGACAAAGGAGGCTTTTTCAGAATATGAATGAAAAAACTAGAAAAGAAATAGCACTTTTCAGGTACGGAATCTTAGCTCCTCTGATAAGTGGTACTTATGATGAAAATAAAAGTGTTAAACAATTTTTCCGAGATGCCGCAGGCAAGGTATATCAGACTCCAGATGGAGAAGATATTAAAGTTGCTGCTACTACTCTTGAACGTTGGTATTACAATTATAAAAATAATGGTTTTGAAGCGCTCATGCCTGTAAGGCGATGCGATACTGGAAGATCAAGAAAATTAGATTCTGATATTACAGAACAAATTAAATATTTAAAACAAGAATATCCAAGAATACCAGCAACACTTATATATCAAAAGCTTATTAACAATGGAACTATTGTTAAAGGAGATATTTCACTTTCAACAATTAACAGATATGTTAATAAGCTTAAGCTCGAGAATAAATATTCTAATAATAAGGACATGCGAAGATATGAACGTGCTCATATAAATGAAGTATGGTGTGGTGACAGCAGTGTTGGTCCTTGCTTGAAGGTAGATGGTAAAAAGAAACGTGTTTATATAATAGCACTTATTGATGATGCTTCAAGATATATAACAGGAATAGATGTATTTTTTAATGATAATTTCGTAAATCTCATGTCTGTTTTAAAATCTGCTGTTACACGATTCGGAAAACCCAAAATTTTAAACTTTGATAATGGAGCTTCTTATAAAAACAAGCAAATGGAACTATTAGCAGCTAGAATAGGAACTAGCATTAATTATTGTGCACCTTATACTCCCCAATCTAAAGCTAAAATTGAAAGATGGTTTCGTACATTAAAAGATCAGTGGATGTCTCAGCTTAACATGAGCGATTTTAATAATTTAGATGAACTCAGAACAAGCCTTATTTCATATGTTAATAGTTATAATCAGCATATACATTCTTCACTAAATGGTTTATCACCACAAGATAGGTTTTTCAAGGAATCTCACATGATTAAAAGGCTTACAGATGAACAAATTGAAACTTCTTTTTTACTTGAATATGAAAGAAGAGTATCAGCCGATAACGTAGTTATGATAGATGAAACAGAATATGAAGTTGATTATAAATATTCAAAACAAAGAATAACATTGCGTTATTCACCAGACTTAAGCAAAATTTATGTAGTTGATAAGAATACTTCTGAACTTACAGAAATAAAATTACTAAATAAACATGATAATTCTGTTATAAAAAGAGAAAAAATAAAGCTTACTGGAGGACAAGATTAATGGATTATATAAGCAGATATGGAATGGATTTTAACCCATTTATAAAGAATTCTAAGGAAATAGTAGTTGAAACTTCTGACTATAAAGAAGTTATTTGTAGACTTAATTATTTACTTAATAATAAAGGTTTCGGAATCCTGACTGGAGGTCCAGGGCGAGGAAAAACCACAATAATAAGGAACTGGTCTAATAGCCTTAATTCATCACTTTATAAAGTTATCTATAGTTCTCTTTCTACACTTACTGTTGCAGAATTTTATAAAAATATGGCTGCACAGCTTGGATTAGAACCTATGTGCAGAAAAATTGATAATTTTAAAATTATCCAAAATGAAATAACCAGATATTCTGTTGAAAAACGTATAACTCCTGTAATAATTATTGATGAAGCAAATTATGTGAGTAATGGAATACTTAATGATCTAAAAATGCTTTTTAATTTTGATATGGATTCAAGAGATCGTGCCATAGTGCTCCTTGTAGGCTTGCCCCAACTAAATAATACTATGAGGCTTGTGGCTAATGAGCCGTTAAGGCAACGAATAACAATGAACTATAATTTAGACAATCTCAACAAATCAGAGACAAAAGACTATATATTAGCAAAACTTAATGGTGCTAAATGTAATACTGATATTTTTGATGAAACTGCCCTCGAAGCAATTGCTAATGCTTCCAACGGAGTTCCTAGAATTATTAATAAAATCTGTGATTCCAGTCTTGTGATAGGCAATACAAAAAATTTGAATATAATTGATAGTGACATAATAATGCTTGCTGTTAATGAAACTGAACTTGGCTAAAGTAAAATCTGCAAATATCAACAAGGTATTTGTGGATTTTTATTAATATTCAGAATTTTTATCATCATAAACCGTAACGAAGTAGCCTCATTTCCATTGAAAATTTTGAAGAATATACTCATTTTTAGCATCAAATAAAGTTAGGATACTAGCATCAAATAATTTGATGTTCAATAATTAAGATAATCATCTTTACTTATAAGTATTATAGCCTCATTCCAATAATCCTTTGATGGATCATTAATATGTTGCTTTAATCTTTCTAGAATATTTTCTGTTTCACCTATGTAAATAAGATTTATACTTTCTTCTTCACTATAACCAAAAAGAAAATACACTGCTGATGTATTAAGTTCTTTTCTATTTAATGTTTCTTTATAATAATTTCTTGGCAACTTATATGCTTTTCCGGTCCAATTGGATAGTTCACATATGCATCTTCCGTTTGATTCTCCATCTGGTAGATATATTTTTATGTTCTTTGCAAATTTCATAATATAATTCCTTTTAATAATTTATATAATATAATTATTTACACATATATTATATTTATTCTTAAAAAACATAAAATTTGCAGCATCACTTAAAAGCTTTTTGTATTAGTAAATTAAATTTATTTTCTAATTCTTTTAAGCTTTCTTCCATTTCAAATTTCAATTTGTCGACTTGTTTAACGAAGTCTGCAAATTGATTTTGAAGTTCTATTGGTGGCATAATTATTTTTAAATCTTTTATCATAGTTAAGTTTAAATTTTTTTGTC
>JAAYQS010000082.1 GCA_012519155.1 Clostridiales bacterium | reverse complement strand
TATCATATAATATATCAAATCATATATTTATATTATGCTCATATATTTATATTCTAACTCATTTCTATATGTAAATTTATTAATTTTTTAAAAATATTGACTAATAGACATATTTTTACTTTGATTTGTGTTTTTTATAATATATACTATTAATAAGATGTAGAATAAATTTATATTATTGTGAGGTTTTTTATGTTAAGAACAATATTGTTTTTCCCAGCAGTAGGAATTCCTTTAGTTGTATCGCTTCTTTTTACTATAAAAATCAACTACTTAAATAAAAAAGGCGAAACTAAAAAAGCAGATATATTAACTTATAAAATATCATCATGGTGGGCAAAAGTTGTTATGAAATGTGCAGGAGCAAAAATAAATGTAAAGGGACTTGAAAATATACCAAAAGATAAAACTGTACTTGTAATGGCAAATCATCAAAGTTATTTTGATATTACCCTTCTTATGTCAGAGCTTAAATTTCCAAAGGGATTCATAGCAAAAAAAGAACTTGAATCATGGTTTGGAGTTAGTGTTTGGATGAAAAAAATGCACTGTGTATTTATGGATAGAGCAAATATAAGAAAATCTGCTGAATCCATAGTAGAGGGAATTAATTTATTAAAAAAAGGTCATTCTATGGTAATATTCCCAGAAGGCACCAGAAGCAAAGGTGGTATATGCCATGAATTTAAAGCTGGAAGTTTTAAGCTTGCTACAAAATCAAATGTTCTTTTAGTTCCTGTAACAATAGATGGAACATATAATCTAAGAGAAGCTAATGAAAAGAAGAGAATAAAGGGAGCTTCAGTAGACTTAATAATTCATAAGCCCATAAATGTAGCTACCTTATCTAAAGAAGAAATTGCTGAACTTCCAAAAAAAGTAGAAAAAATAATTACAGGATCTATTAATCCTAATAGATCTAGATTCTAAGAAAAGTCAGAAACCCTGACTTTTTTTATATCAAATCCTTTAAGCTTTCTTTAACCTCTTCTATAGGTAAATTTCCTTTTATTAAATCATCTTCATTTTTATTTAAAAGCCTATTATAAAAATCAATACCTAACTTTTTCATTTTTTCTTTATCTTTAGCTTTAGCTTTATTTATCATCTCATATAAAACATCTTCTGCTTTATCATATTTACCTAATAACTCATAAGCCACAAATATTTCCTTAGATTCTTCCATACTTAGTTCATATTTTTGAATTTCATCTATAATTTCAATAATACTGCTCTTATAATTATTAAGATAGGTATCATCATCTTTAAAACCTTCATTAAATGCAGAAATTGATATTAAATAATAAAATATTTCTTTTGATATATCCTGTTGACTTTTACATAAATATCCTTGAAATTTTAAAAGCATCCCAAGTGCAATATATTTATCTGCACTATTTTCAAATCCTACATTTATCATACCTTTTATAGTTTCAAAAGATACTGTATTTACTGTATCAATATCAATGCCAACCATTTCCTTCATTTTATTATTAATAATTTGAAAAGCTTTCCTTGTATCATTATTAAGTATTCCCTTATCTACCTCATCCATAACAATTTTAAGACCGTTTTCTATTTCTTTTAATAAATCTCTTTTTATCATAAAAATTACATCCTTTACAAATATTTTTATAAATATAACTATTTATCTAATTTGATTTCCTTCTCTAAGACCAGCTCCAAGCACAACTATATACTCTGCTTTTTCTGTGTTATTTTTAGGGTATCCAATAATAAAACCTTCTATAATACACATAAATACAATACCTATTATAAATAATACTTTAATACATATATAGCTCCTTTTTAACAGCTTATTCTTATTGTTTTTAATAAATCTATTCATATTTTTTTTAACAAAATGATATATTATTAAAGCTAATCCAAATATTATAAAAGCAGAACTAAATGCTACAATAACGCTACTTATACAATTAATGACTATGGTATATACTAATATTACTGTTCCCAATATTATATCAACATAATTAAATATTGAATTCTTTTCTTTAGTAGCCTTTACTTTAATTTCATTATTCCCCTTCATTTTAACCTCTATTTCATATCATCAATAAGCTTTTTAACTTTGTTCTGAACAAGCCATAATTTTTTTTGCTTTCTATTATTTGATACCATATTTTTTTGATTATTTTGGCTTTTTTCTAAATCCCTCATATATTTTTCATCTGCTATTTTTAAAGCATCCTTTATTACTAATAATTCATCCTTACTAAACATTTTTGTCCTCCATATAAACTTAATAATATATTAATTGTACCACAATTTTGTATCACAATTTTTACTTGAAATTTTATTTATTTATTAAAATAATCGCTTATTTTTGTTGGGCCTCCTATAATATCCTTTCCTATATATAAGGATCCATCCTTCTTTACTTTAACAGCCCACTTAACAAGCATTATATTTCCCTTCATTATTTCTATTCCGGTAATACATCTTGGATGCACACAACTTCCTGTATTAAAGTATGTACATGTTCCTTTTTGGGCAAAGGATGGTTTATGAGTATGACCAGTTATAATTATCTTTTTTTCTTTATCTGCCCATCTGCTCATATTATTATATACACATTTACCTCTATTATAATTTTTGACTACCTTAGTAGGATCTCTAACTCCAACAATTTCAAGAGGTTTCCACAAATACCTAACTAAAAATCTTGCTATTTTCCATATATAATCATTTATAAAATCACCTTGATGACCATGAATTAGAAACATTTTATTATCTTCATTTTCTCCAGTACCACTTAAAACAATTCCCTCATGAATTTTTATATTGTAAAATAAATTTACATCTTTGTTTTCTCTTTCATTATAGTATTTATACAAGTTTTTCTTTACATATTTTGTTTTTTTCTTTACCATATCATGATTACCATATATAAAATATAGTCTTTTCTCATTATAAAATTTTCTTAAAACATAAAAAATATTTCTATATTCATCTATTATATGATTAATTTTTTTATTTTCCCAAAGTTCATCTCCATCCCCAAGTTCAATATATGTATATCCCTCATTGTAATAATATTCAAGAGCAGTACTATATAATTTTTGATTTTTTGAAAAATTATCTTCAAATCCTCCTGTGCCTCTATGGCAATCACTCATTAATATAAACTTAGACTGATCATCATAAAAAATAACCTCAGATTCATTAAATATTTTAGATAATCTTTTTAATATGCCTTGCATTTAAACACCTATAAATATATTTCTATCTAAATAGTATATTATATAAACAAATATATGTTACACATTATATAAAAAAGTTCCTCAACTATAATTTTGTTGTTGAGGAACTTTTTTATTAGAATTTTATAATATATGATGTATGGGCTTTCACATTAAATACAGTATATTCTCCATCAATATGATAATTAATTTCTTCATTAAATATTTCGCTAGCAGATTTTATATGAAAATCACCAAAGGATTTCAAATTAACTCTTACATTTCTATCTTCATCATCTGTAGAGCATATTACTATAAATAAATCATTCTTTGTAAATCTAGCAAAAGATAATACATAACCTTCTTCACTTAATATTTTGAATCCACCATCTTGAAGAGCTTCTTCACTTGTTTTTAAATGTGCTAATTTTGAATAAAGCTTATAGTATTTAGTTGATTTTATATCCTTATTCCATGGCATTGGATATCTGCATCCTTCCATATCATTTATTCTTCCATCAATACCTGCTTCATCACCGTAATACATATTAGGTGCACCTATCATTGTAAACATCATAATAACTGCACTTCTATAATCATCAAATGATAAATCTTTATGGTTATGAAGTCTTGGAGTATCATGACTATCAAATAAATTAAATTGATCCTGCCACATAACAAAAGGAAGCTTTCCTAAATGATCTCTAAATCTATTTGCAAGAGCTTTAGCCGTCATTTTACTTCTTACTGCATTTAATTTTTTGTTAGTTCTAAATGTCAAATCATCTTGTCCAACAAAAGCCCTAACAGGCATACCAAAGCCAAAGTAATTCATTGCAGAATCCCATTCATTACCCTTCATAAATTCTGCATGATCTGACCAATCTTCTGCTAATATATAAGCTTCTTTATTTTCTTCCTTTATACTCTTTCTTATTCCAGGCCAAACTTCATGATGAAGTTGAATTTCATCATTTCTTGCCATTGTATCTGCCACATCAAATCTCCATCCATCTATAGAGTAAGGAGGTTTAAGCCATTTCTTAACTAATGAATATTTCCCTTGATATATGATATTTCTAAGATCTTGTGATGTATAATTTAATGTTGGTAGAGTTTCTACATTAAACCAAGATTTATAAGTGTTATCATCATTGAAGAAATAATAATTTCTTTCCTTTGAATTTTTATTATTATAAGCACCTATACTTTTATCAAAGAAAACACCTTCTTTATTGAACCATTTGTTTGCTGTTCCTGTATGATTAACAGAAGTATCTAACACAAGCCTCATACCATTTTCATGTAAGGCTTTCATTAAATCTTCAAAAGCCTTATCTCCACCAAAATGTGGATCTACATGGAAATAATCTAAACAATCATATTTATGAACAGTTGCTGCGTAAAATATAGGATTTAAGTATATTGCATTTACTCCTAATTCCTTTAAATATGGTATCTTAGATTTTATTCCTTCTAAATCTCCTCCATAAAAATCAAGACAATGAACTTCATCATATGATTTAGGTTCTTCATTCCAATCCTCAACCTTTATAGCAGGATGTCCATCAAAATAATATTCATTAGTTTTTACATCATTTTCTTTGTTTCCATTGCAAAAACGTTCAGGAAATATCTGATAAAAAACTGTTTGCTTTACCCATTCTGGCTGTTCATAATCAATAAGTATTTTAAAATCAAAAGTTTCATCAGGTATACAATCATTAACTCCCCTTTGATTATAATAGTATACTGTATTATTAGATAATAAATAGAAATGATAATGAAATACATCTTCGTATACATTTATTGCTTCTGCCTTATAATATGCAAGTCCTTTTTCTACATAGTCCTTTTTCATTTCAATTATATTTTCGACACCATTTATTTTTGTTCTTAAAAATACTCCATTTAAAGGTGACTCATCAAAAACTCTTAAATAAATATCTATAGCCTCTCCTCGCTTTGGAAGTGGTTTACTTACAAAAAACTTTGAACCATCACTATAAACACTTTCAATCCAATTTTTCAAAACTCATACCCCCTAAATACAAAAAAATAATGAATAATGAAGAATATCCTTCATTATTCATTATTTTATTTTCATATATTTATCATGTCAATATTTAATTTATTAGCTTCCTGAACTCTCATATTTACTTATTCCTATAAGCCATATTCTATATGCTACAAAAAGAGCTATAATACTTACTAAACATGTAAGTATTATTCCCGTAAACACATTTTCTTTTCCTAAGAAATAGCTTCCTGGAAAATATCCTGTAAATGCAAAAGGAATTATTCCTGTTAAAATAATTTTAATTCCCTTTGGATATATACCCATTGGATATTTTGCAAAATCACTTAGTTGATATACCATAAACAAATATGATTGAGCAAATTTAACCCAAAAAGCAATAGATGTTACTGCAAGTTTTATTGCAGTATATATGCCTGTAGCAAATATAACAACTACTGCAAATAAAAGTATTTCTTTTATTCCAAAACTTAATCCCATTTTTATTGATGAAAATACAACAAGTACAGTTCCAATTATTATTTCCCCAAAACCATCAGGTTGAAAGCTTTCAGCTATTACTTGAAATAATGGATTAATTGGCCTTAAAAGATACTTATCAAATTCTCCATGCACTATAGTTTTCCAACTAAATATCCAAAGATAATCGGTAAATACATGATCAATTCCTCTTGGAATTTGAGCAAAACCATATATAAATAATATTTCATGGAAACTCCATCCAGAAAGAGACGGAATCATTCCAAAAACAATTGATAAAAATATTATGCCAGTAAATTGTATTAGTATAAACCCTATCAATCCTAAAACAAAATCCACTCTATATTCTATAAGGGATTTTGTATACTGCTGCAAAAACTTTGAATATAATTTGATATATTTTCTCATATCTTCACCCCCCTAAAATTGTTATCTGTTTAATTAATTTTTTCCATATCCATTTTGAAAGTAATAAAAATATTATTACCCAAATAACTTGAAGCAATATTCCCTTTACCATATCCATGCCAGTAAGCTTTCCTAAATATAT
>JAAYQS010000081.1 GCA_012519155.1 Clostridiales bacterium | reverse complement strand
ATGGTTGATAATTTTGAATTAGGTGATATTATTCAAATGAAAAAGCAACATCCATGTGGTGAACACAATTTTGAAGTAATAAGGGTTGGAGCTGATATTAAAATTAAGTGCATTGGATGTGGTAGAATAGTTATGATTCCAAGATCAAAATTTGTTAAACTGGCAAAAAAGAAAATAGACCCTGAAAATAAATAATTATTAAATTGTTTCTATAAAAAATGTTTCACGTGAAACATTTTTTTACTTTTATAAAACTTGCAAAAATAAATAATGCATGATAAAATTAATAACTGAAATCCTTGCTGTGTATAGCACAGCCGTAAAGTCCAAGAGGAGGTGTAGTAAAATGAGAAAGTATGAAACTATATTCATATTAAACCCATCTTTAGAAGAAGAAGCTGTAAAAGCTAACATCGAAAAGTTTAAGGGTGTAATAGAAAATGGTGGAGGAACAGTTGAAAATGTAGATTTTTGGGGTAAGAGAAAGCTTGCTTACGAAATCGAAAAAAATACTGAAGGATATTATACTTTAGTAAACTTCTCAGCTAATCCTGAATTACCAAGAGAATTAGATAGAATTTTCAGAATTACTGATACTGTTATCAGACATATCATTGTTAAAGAAGAAGCTTAATTATTTGGAGGGATTGTAATGAATAAAGTTGTTCTAATAGGAAGACTTACAAGAGATCCAGAATTAAGATTTGCAGCAGGCAGTGGTACAGCTGTAAGTAGATTTACAGTTGCAGTTAACAGGCAATTTAAGAGAGATGAAACTGATTTTATTAATTGCGTTGCATTTGGTAAAACAGCAGAAACTATATCACAGTATTTATCTAAAGGCAGACAAATAGCTTTAACTGGAAGTATTAGAACAGGAAGCTATGATGCTCAAGATGGTACTAAAAGATATACTACTGATGTTGCAGTAGATAGTTTTGAATTCATCGGATCTAAAGATAGCTCAGGTTCGAATTCAGATTATTCGGCTCTTACATCAAATAATAGTGATTCATTTGGTGGAGCGGGCTTTGGAGACGACATAACTCCTGTAGATGATGGAGATATGCCATTTTAAATTTCTAGGTAAGGAGGAAAGTAAAAATGAGAGAAGGAAACAACAACAGAAGACCTAATGGTAAAATGAGAAGATCTAAGAAAAAAGTTTGTGCTTTTTGTTCAGAAAAAGCTGAAAGTATAGATTATAAAGATGTTGCTAGATTAAGAAAGTATGTTACAGAAAGAGGAAAGATTCTTCCAAGAAGAATTTCTGGAACATGTGCTAAGCACCAAAGACAATTAACAACAGCAATAAAGAGATCAAGAAATATTGCATTATTACCATTCACAACAGAGTAATAAAAATTTAGCCCTTGTCATTATTTGGCAAGGGCTAATTTTTATATAACAATAATTACAAAAAATGTAAAATCTATTACAATAAGTTTAAAAAATAATTAAAATATACATAAGGGATATAATATTTAAAAGTGAGATATGAATATAATATGGCTATAATTAAATGAGGAGCAAGAACATTTATGAAGCATAGAGAATTAAACATAATGGCAAATGTTAAAATTATAGAAAATTTAAAAGCTCAACTAATTTGTGTGATAGGGGAATTCTTTAGATTACTTACAAAAGGAAATAATATTGCAAAGGATGCTATATTAGATTGCTTATCAAGTGCTATTACAATACTTTATGTATTAGGAGATAAGTTAGGGTATTCATTTGGTGAAATAGATAGAGTTATGAAGGACAAATTAGAAATGGGAATAAAAGCAGAAGATGAAGAAGAAAGAAACGGTAAAAGCTTAAGTAAGTTAAAAAAATATGTTGGTAATAGAATGGACTAAGCTAGGAGGCTAGTTATGAACAAATCAAAAATAATTAGAATATGCTTAGAAGCTATATGCTTAAGTTTCTTTTCTATAGTTTTCTACTATTATAACTTAGGATATTTGAATTTAATTATGTTCTTTATAGTACTTATAGATAATATATGTATTATATGTAAATTACATAAACAGGACAATGAAAATTGTGTAATAAGTAGTAGTATTAATAAAGGTATATACGATAATATTAATAATATTATTTTGCCTATAATAGTTGTAAAAGAAAATGGCGAGATATTATGGAAAAATAATAGATTTAATTCTTTAGAAAGAGAAAATATAATAGGTAAAAATATTGGATCAGTAATAAAAGGAATTGATTTAGAAAGAATAATAACAGCATCGAAAGTACCTTCTAATCAAAGAGTAAGATATAAAAATAGAATTTATGATATACAAGGAAATTCTATAAGTATAAATAAAGAAGTATTTGGAGTAATATATTTAAATGATGTATCAGATCTTCTAAAATGTGGTAATGATAAGGAAAGTGTAATTTTATTAGAGATAGACAATTATAATGATATAATTGAAAACTTAGATGAAGATATTAGACCATTATTAATTGCAGATATAGAAAAAAATATATATTTATATGCTCAAGATATAAAGGCTATGATAAAAAAATATGATAGTAGCAAATATGTATTAACAGCTCAAGATAAATATATAGATAAACAAATCAAAGATGGGTTTCCAATATTAGATGTAATATCAAATATTCATAAAGGAAATAAATTAGAACCTACATTAAGTATAGGTATAGGCAGAGGTGGAGCTACACCGCAAGAAAATAGTTCCTTTGCAAAACTAGCAAAGGAATTAGCATTAGGAAGAGGCGGAGATCAAGTAGTAGTTAAGAATAATGATGATATTAAGTTCTTTGGCGGTAATACAAAAGAAATAGAAAAGAGAACAAAGGTTAGAGCAAGAGTTGTATCAAATGCCTTAGAAGAGCTTATTTATGAAAGTAGTAAAGTATACATAATAGGACATAAAAATCCTGATATGGATTGCTTTGGTTCTGCAGTTGCACTTTCAACAGTTGTAGAAAAGTTGGGAAAAAAATGTAATATAATTTTGAAGGACGATACTAATCCTATAAAATATTATTTAAATAAATTAGAAAAAATTGATACATATAAGAAAAGATTTATTTCATTAAGAAAAGCTAAAGAAGAATTAGATGATGATACGTTACTTATTATTGTTGATGTGCATAATAAGAGCTATGTAAGTGATTTGAGCATTGTTAATAGTGCCAAAAAGAAAGTAATTATAGACCATCATAGAAGGAGCCCTAATATAATAGAAGGAGCAATACTTAGTTATATAGAGGTTTTTGCATCATCTACATCAGAAATGATAACAGAAATTATTCAATATATATTAAAAAAACCTATAATACCTCAAGTTGATGCTGAAGGGCTTCTTGCTGGTATTTATATGGATACCAAGAATTTTACTTTTAAAACTGGTGTGAGAACATTTGAAGCAGCTTCATTTTTAAGAGATATAGGTGCTGATACCATTGAAGTGAAAAAGATGTTTACAGATAATTTAGAAGATTATCTTTTAATTGCGGATATAATAAAATCTGCACAAGTGGATAAGAAAACTAAAATAGCTATAGCAACTGCTAAAAACAAAAAGATTGATACTGTTATTATAGCAAAGGCAGCAGATGAACTTGTTAATATATCTGGAATTGATGCAAGTTTTGTTCTGGCTAATATAGGAAATGATGTTACTATTAGTGGTAGATCTACTGGTGATATTAATGTTCAGGTAGTCTTAGAAGCTTTGGGTGGAGGAGGACATATGAATATCGCCGGAGCAAAAGTATATGATAGCACAATAGATGAAGTTATAGTACAATTAAAAGAAGCTATAAAAAAATATATAAGGATAGGTGAATAATTATGAAGGTAATTTTATTACAAGATGTTAAAAAGATAGGAAAAAAGGGCGAGGTAATTAATGCGTCAGATGGATATGCTAGAAATTTCTTGTTTCCTAGAAAATTAGCAGAAGAAGCAACTGATGCAAATCTTCATATTTTAAATAATAAAATAGCAAATGAAAGAAAAAAGAAATTAGAAGAAATGGAAGCTGCACAAAAGCTTGCTAAAGAATTAAAAGGAAAAGAAATAAAAATTACTTCAAAAACAGGTGAAGGTGGAAAACTTTTTGGAGCTATTACAAGCAAAGATGTAGCTGCATTAATAAAAAAAGAATATGGAGTTGAAATAGATAAAAAGAAAATAGTTATGGACACAATAAAAGTGGCTGGAGGCTATGAGATAGAAGTTAAATTATATCCAGAAGTATCAACAAAGATGAAGGTGTTTGTTGTTTCTGAGTAGAGGAGGAATATTTGTTGAAATTTCATGAGGAAATGGACTTCTTGCAAGATGTTTTAAATGGAGATTTAACAATAGAGGCACAAATCAATGTATTGTATGAAATAATGGAGAATATATTGGATCAAGGTGCTATACGTGCAAGAACGGTAAAATTTAAATTACAAAAATATATTAAGTCTAAAAATATGTGTGAAAAAGTATATGCACTTAATATGATTGCATCTGATGGTAAAGGCATAAAGACAGTACCTAAAGAGGAAGAAATAGATAGTGTATTAGAAAATACAATAGACTATATAGCTGATGAATTGGCACGTAGATATGTACAAAATGATATAGAAGCAAAAGTAGAGCAATCTATAGTAGAAAAACAAGAAAAATATATAGATGAAGTAAGACTTTCTGTAATAAAGAAACAAAAGGGTAGTGAAAATAAAAAGACTAAAAAGAAATATAATGAACTTGTAAAGTTAGATAATAAGGTTACAAGTAAAAACATTATGAGCTTTATAAGACCCGAATCTTTAGATGAAATAGTGGGGCAGGAAAGAGCTATTAAGTCCCTATTATCAAAATTATCATCTCCATATCCACAACATATAATTTTATATGGTCCACCTGGAGTTGGTAAAACTACAGCTGCTAGAATAGCTTTAGAAGAGTCAAGAAAACTTAAATTTACTCCTTTTGATGAAACTTCTAAATTTGTTGAGGTAGATGGAACTACACTACGTTGGGATCCAAGAGAAATTACCAATCCACTTTTAGGTTCAGTTCATGATCCAATTTATCAAGGAAGTAAAAGGGATTTAGCTGAAATGGGAGTGCCAGAACCAAAACCAGGATTAGTAACAGAAGCTCATGGAGGAATACTATTTATTGATGAAATTGGCGAACTTGATACTATTCTTCAAAATAAGTTACTTAAAGTACTAGAAGACAAAAGAGTTGAGTTTTCATCATCATATTATGATCCAGATGATGAAAACATACCTAAATATATAAAATATTTATTTGATAAGGGAGCTCCTGCTGATTTTGTATTAATAGGTGCTACAACCAAAGAACCTAAAGATATAAATCCAGCATTAAGGTCTAGATGTACAGAAGTATATTTTGAGCCATTATCAGTTAATGACATACAAAAGATTGTAATTAATGCAGCTGAAAAGCTAAATGTAAAGCTTGAAGATGGCGTGGCTGAATATATAAGTCAATTTACAATTGAAGGTAGAAAAGCTGTTAATATATTAACTGATGCATATGGATTTAATTTATACAGCAATAAAGATATGGAATCATCAAAAAATGTAACCATAAAACTTAAGGATGTAGAACAAGTTGTATCAATAGGAAGGTATACTCCTTATGAACTTTTAGATAATGATGGTAAAAAGGAAATAGGTCATATATATGGCTTAGGTGTAAGTGGATTTTTAGGATCTACTATAGAAATAGAAGCAGCAGTATTTCCTGCAAAGAAAAAAGGCAATGGAACTGTAAGATTTAATGATACAGCTGGTTCAATGGCTAAGGATTCAGTGTATAATGCAGCATCAGTTATAAGAAAAATTACAGATAAAGATATAAAAGACTATGATATTCATGTTAATGTAATTGGTGGCGGTAATATAGATGGTCCTTCGGCAGGGGCTGCAATAACTTTATGTATAATGAGTGCATTATTAAATAAACCAATTAGGCAAGATGCAGCAGTAACAGGAGAGATATCTTTAAGAGGAAAGGTTAAACCAGTAGGTGGAATTTTTGAAAAGATATATGGAGCTAGAAGAAAAGGAATAAAGCTTGTGTTAATTCCTAAAGATAACGAAAAAGATATACCTGAAAATTTAACTGATATAGAGGTAAAAACAGTTGAAAATATCGAAGAATTAATAACTATTTTATTTGAATAGAAAGGTGGTTATTTAATTGGATGCTTCAGCAATGAGAAGTTTGCCACATAGCATTGAAGCAGAACAATCTATAATAGGTGCTATGATTATAGATAAAAATGCTATAGTGAAGGTGGCAGAAAAATTAAAAGAAGAGGATTTCTATAGGGATGGTCACAAGATTATTTATAGAGCTATATTTGAAATGTTAAAAAATGATATGGCTGTAGATCTTGTAACACTTTTAGAATATTTAAAGTCAACTGATATGTTAGAAAAAGCTGGAGGGGTTGCTTATATTACAGAAGTAAGCTCTTCAGTTCTTACTACAGCAAATTTATCATCATACATAGAAATAGTAGAACAGAAATCGATACTTAGAAAACTTATTAAAGCTTCAACAAAAATAATAGAAGACAGTTATAACAAACAAACTGAAGTACAGGACGTGCTTGATTCAGCAGAAAAAAAGATATTTGATATATCTGAAAATAGGACTAATAATGATTTTGAGCCATTAAAGGATGTTCTTGAGAGAGGTTTCTTAGAAATTGAAAGACTTTACAATAATAAAGGTGAGATAACAGGAATAGGATCTGGAATAACTGATTTAGATGCTAAAACTTCTGGATTTCAAAAAGGTGATATGGTTCTTATTGCAGCAAGACCTTCTATGGGAAAAACTACCTTTGCATTAAATATTGCAGAGCATGCTGCTCTTAGAGAAGGAAAAAGTGTTGTTATATTTTCTCTTGAAATGTCAAAGGAGCAGCTTGCATATAAGCTTCTATGTTCAGAAGCTAATGTTGATATGTTAAAACTTAGAACAGGTGCATTGGAAGATAAGGATTGGGAAAATATAGCTAGAGCAACAGGACCATTATCTAAAGCTAAGATATATATAGATGATACTGCTGGAGTTACAGTAATGGAAATGAGGTCTAAATGCAGAAGAATAAAGATGGAATATGGTATTGATTTAATACTTATTGACTATCTTCAATTAATGTCTGGAAGTAATTCAGAAAGTAGACAACAGGAAGTTTCTGAAATATCAAGATCTATTAAGGCATTAGCAAAAGAAATGGAATGCCCTGTAATTGCTCTATCACAGCTTTCTCGTGCTCCAGAGCAAAGAGCTGATCATAGGCCTATGCTTTCAGATCTTAGAGAATCTGGATCAATAGAACAAGATGCTGATATTGTTATGTTCTTATATAGAGATGAATATTACAATAAAGAAACTGAAGATAAAAATATAGCAGAATGTATATTGGCTAAGCAAAGAAATGGCCCAGTGGGAACAGTTAAGATGGCATTTATTGGTGCGTTAAGTAAATTTGGAAATCTCGATGTAGTACAATATGATTAATTAATGTTAATAAATTGGGGGAATAAGAAATGAGTGAAAAAATAGGATTTATAGGTTGCGGAAATATGGGTAGTGCTATGGTAGGTGGCTTAATTAAATCAGGATTTAAGAATGCTGAAGACATTATAGTATCAACTCATACAGAATCTTCATTAAAAAAGGTTAAAGAACAATTTAATGTGGAAGTCACATTAGATAATAAAGAAGTAGCTAAAAAATCAGATGTTATAATTCTTGCAATAAAGCCATATATGTATAAGGATGTAATTGAAGAAATAAAAGAAGAATTAAAAACTGATAAACTTATTATAACAATAGCTGCTGGTATAACTATAAAAAATATGGAATACTGGCTTGGAGAAGGGTATAAGATTGTAAGAACAATGCCTAATACTCCTGCACTTGTTGGAGAAGCTATGTCTGCTGTTTGCCCAAATGAAAATGTTACTTCTGAGCAATTTGAATATGCAAAAAACATATTTAATAGTTTTGGTGAATGTGTAGAATTAGCAGAAAAGGATTTTCATGCATTTACTGCTCTTTGTGGTTCTTCACCAGCATATGTATTTGTATTTATAGAAGCTATGGCTGATGCAGCTGTTAAGCTTGGTATTACAAGAGCAAAAGCATACACTATGGCAGCTCAAAGTGTTCTTGGATCAGCTAAGATGGTTTTAGATACAGGAAAGCATCCAGCAGAACTTAAAGATATGGTTTGTTCTCCTGCAGGAACAACAATAGATGCAGTATTAGCTCTTGAAAAGGAAGGATTTAGAAATGCAGCGATAGAAGCTGTTGTTAAGTGTGCTGAAAAATCAAAAGCTATGGAATAATAAAAAAACATTTTCGAGTTTTATCTCGAAAATGTTTTTTTATAGTTATTAGATTCTATTAACACCACTTTTTATTGCAGCTTCTTTAACAGCTTTTGCAACATTTTTTTGAACATTTAAATCAAATGCTTTTGGAATTATATTTTCAGATGTAATATCTTTATCATCAATAGAATTTGCTATTGCATAAGCTGCTGCTACTTTCATTTCTTCATTTATTTCAGATGCTCTGCAATCAAGTGCGCCTCTAAAAATTCCAGGAAAGGCTAAAACATTATTTATTTGATTAGGATAGTCAGAACGACCTGTTCCTACAACTTTAGCTCCTGCTTCTAATGCATCTTCTGGGAATATTTCTGGAGTTGGATTTGCCATTGCAAAAAGAATTGCATCTTTGTTCATTGAAGCTACCATTTCTTTTGAAACAATATTTGGAGCAGATACTCCTATAAACACATCAGCACCTTTTATAGCATCTTTTAAAAGACCAGTTTCTTTATTAGGATTGGTTATCTTTGCAAGTTCTTTTAAATTATCATTAGGTAATTGACCACCTTCATGAATTACGCCATTAATATCACACATTACTATATTTTTAACTCCTGAAGCTAAAAGTAATTTGCAAATGGCTGTTCCAGCAGAACCAGAACCATTTATAACTATTTTTAAATTCTTTAACTCTTTTTTTACAACTTTAAGTGCATTTATTATTCCAGACAAAACAACAACAGCAGTACCATGTTGATCATCATGAAATACTGGTATATCTAATCTTTCTTTTAATCTTCTTTCTACTTCGAAACATCTTGGCGCAGAAATATCTTCTAAGTTTATTCCACCAAGTGATGGAGAAATTCTTGCTATAGTATCTACTATTTCGTCTACATCTTTTGTGTCAACTACTAATGGAAATGCATCAACATCAGCAAATTCTTTAAATAAAACAGCTTTACCTTCCATAACAGGTAAAGAAGCAAGTGGTCCAATATCTCCAAGACCAAGAACAGCTGTTCCATCTGATATTACAGCAACTGTATTCCATTTTCTTGTATAAATGTAGGCTTTTGAAGGATCTTTATGTATTTCTCTACAAGGCTCTGCTACACCTGGAGTATATGCAAGGCTTAAATCTTTTGAATTTTTTATAGTAGCTCTTGATTTTATTTCTAGTTTACCTTTTAAGTCTTCATGGAATTTTAATGATTCTTCATATATGTTCATAAAAACACTCCTTAGATAATTAGTAATACAATTATTATACGAATTATTTTATTAATTTGCAAAAAAAATATTCGTGTTAAGGTTGATTTATATGAATTACTTTGCTACTATGAAATATGGAGAATACATAAGGAGGATAAGATATGTCAGCATTTATTGTTTTAGGAGCTCAATGGGGCGATGAAGGAAAAGGAAAAATGACAGATTATCTTGCAGAAGAAGCAGATGTTGTTGTTAGATTCCAAGGAGGTAATAATGCAGGTCATACTGTAGAAGTTGGAGACAAACAATATAAGCTTCATTTAATACCTTCTGGTATATTATATGATGAAAAGTTAAATGTAATTGGAAATGGTGTTGTAGTAGATCCACAAGCTTTATTTGAGGAAATAGATTATTTACAAGGACTTGGAGTTAGTGTTACACCAGAAAAACTTATAATAAGTGATAGAGCACATTTAATTATGCCATATCATAAAGTATTAGATAAATTAAAAGAAAAAGCTAGAGGAAAAAATGACATTGGTACTACAGGTAAAGGAATAGGACCATGCTATACAGATAAGATAGAAAGATCAGGAATTAGAATTTGTGATTTACTTCACGAAAATGTTTTTGAAGAAAAATTAAGACAAAACATTGAAGCTAAAAATGCATATATTACAAAAATTTTAGGTGGAGAAGCTTTAGATGTAGAAAAAATATTAAAGGACTATAAAGAATATGCTAAGAAAATTAGACCTTTTGTTAAAGATACATCAGTAAAAGTATTCGATTCAATAAAAGCAGATAAAAATGTATTATTTGAAGGTGCTCAGGGAATGCTACTTGATATAGACTATGGAACATATCCATATGTTACTTCATCTAATACAATTGCTGGTGGAGTTAGTAATGGTGTTGGAATAGGACCTAATATGATAACTAATGCTATTGGTATATGTAAGGCATATACAACAAGAGTTGGAAAAGGCCCATTCCCTACAGAATTACTTGATGAAACAGGAGATTGGATTAGAGAAAATGGTCATGAGTATGGTGTTACAACAGGAAGATCAAGAAGATGTGGATGGCTAGATTTAGTTATATTAAAAACTACAGCAAGAGTTTGTGGTTTGACATCACTTGCTGTAACTAAAATAGATACTCTTGCTGGTCTTGATAAAATAAAGGTATGTGTAGGTTACAAGTTTAACGGAGAAATTATAGATTATTTCCCTGCAAGCCTAGAAGATTTAGCTAAATGTGAACCAGTCTATGAAGAATTTGATGGATGGGATGCATCAGTAGCAAATGCAAGAAGCTATGATGAATTACCTGAAAATGCAAAGAAATATTTAGATTTAATATCTAAATTTACAGACACAAAAATAGCATTTGTATCTGTTGGACCAAAAAGAGATCAAACTATAAAAATATCAGAAATTTAGGAGGTAAAATTTATGATTACTAAAGATATGACAATTGGTGAAGTAGTTAATAAAGACGCTACAAAAGCTGCTATATTAATGGAATTTGGAATGGGATGTGTTGGATGCCCATCAGCTCAAGCAGAAACAATAGAAGAAGCCTCACAAGTACATGGAATTGATTTAGAAAAATTATTAGAAGCATTAAATAAATAGTTTTTTTGATGAAAAGTACCCTATTTTAGAGGGTGCTTTTTTTATATAAATTTTTATTAATATTAGTTTTATTTATGATAAAATATATATGTAGAGGAGTGAAGTTATGGTTAATAAGGAAATTAGTTTTAGTAAAAAGTATGAAATAAATTATTATGATGTTGATTGTAATCTTAAGTGCAAATTAGCTTCTATAGTTAATTTTTTATGTGATGTTGGAAATTCGCAATCTGAATCATTAGGAGAAACTATAGATTGTTTAACAGAGCAAAATTTTGCGTGGGTGTTTTTTAAATATGATATAAAAGTTAATAAATATCCAAAGTATAGGGATGTCATTACAGTAACTACAGCTGCAACAGGTTTTAATAGATTCTATGCATATAGAGGATATGAAATTACAGATGAAGAGGGAAATATATTAGTAGAAGCTACAGCACTATTTTTCCTTATAGATATAAAGAAAAGAAGGGCTGCGAGAATATCTCAAGACAAGATTGAATTGTATAGCAAGGGAGTTCAATTGCCTAAAAAAGTTGAAATGGATGAAGCTAGAGATCTTACAAACGAAGATTATTTTAAAGAATTTAATATAAGATATAGTGATATTGATTCTAATGGACATGTAAATAATGTTAAGTATATGGAATGGGCTATAGAATCTGTACCAATTGAAATAATTCAAGATTATGAACTTAATTCAATAAAGGTAACCTTTGAAAAGGAAACTGTTTATGGAGAAAGTGTTCATGTTTCGGCACAAATTATTAAAGAAGATGATAAAATAACAACTGTTCATGTTATAAAATCTAAAGAAGGTAAGGTACTTACTAAAATTGAAATTGATTGGAAAAAATAAGAGAGACAAAACTAGGCAATATGCTTAGTTTTGTTTCTCTTATTTATAATTTTGCAACAGAATTTCCAACTATATATCCTGAACTCCAAGCCCATTGAAGATTGAAACCGCCACAATCACCATTTACATCAAGTATTTCTCCACAAAAGTATAAATTATTTATAAGGTTTGATTGTAGTGATTTTGGATTTACTTCTGAAGTATCAATTCCGCCTACTGTAAGTTGAGCATTATTAAATCCATTTGTATCAGTGCAATCAAAAATCCATGATTTAAGTCTTTGGCATAAGGCATTTTTTTGGCTCCAAGGTAATTCATCTGAAGGTATATGAATATTATAAATTCCAATATCCTTAAGTAGTGTTGGAATAAGTTTTTTGTTTATTACGCCTATTAGACAATCTAAGATACTTCTATTAGGAAACATAGCTAAATGGCCTAAAATGAAATCATCCACTTCATTTTGAGTCAAATCAGGCATAATATCAATTTTGATTTTCACATCTTGCTTATTATATAGGGCTCTTGAAGCAATGGCAGATAATTGAAGAATAGGAGGGCCAGATATACCATAGTCGGTAAATAGTATTTCTCCAGAATCTTCTTTAACTATTTTTTTATTTATAATTATTGAAGCTTTGCCATTTATTTTTATACCAGATAATGCTTTCAAATATGGATAGTTAAGTTTTAATTGTACTATACCAGGAACTGTAGGAATAATATTATGACCTAATTCTTTAGCCAGTTTGTATCCAGATCCATCTGAACCTGTTTTTACAGCGGATTTTCCACCACAAGCTAATATAAGTTTATTACAACAAAAATTTTCAGAGTCAGTTTGCAGTGTAAATTTATTTTTCTTTTTTGTAATATGTTTTACCTTATTATTAAAGTAAACAGGAATTCCTTTTTCTTCTATAGAAATTTTTAAAATATCTACAACTGATGATGCTTGTAATGACTTTGGAAATAATTTTTGATTTTCAAGTTCTATTATAGGAAGTCCAAGTGAAAAGAAAAAATTTTTAGTATCTTCAACTGAAAAATTACTTAATGTGCTACAATAAAAATTTTTATTGCTGCTTTGATATGTATTAAAGGGTGATGAAATTTTTGAATTAGAAATATTGCATCTACCGTTTCCTGTTGTTAATATTTTATTACCTATTCGGGAAGTTCCTTCTAGTATAGCAACATCACAACCTAAATCTTTTGAAATGATAGAAGCTATAAGACCAGAAGCACCTGCCCCAACTATTATGGTATCGTGAAAATTCATAAATGTCTCCTTAAATTATTTATATATATTATATAATATTGTATCATAGTAATGTATTAATAGTAAAAGCTACATAAGCAAAAATAACAGTTAAAAATGGCTATAATTCATTAAAAATAATAAAAAAATAAAAAAAATAAAAAAAATATTAAAAAAAATGTTGACACAGATTATTTATTTATGTATTATAGTCTATGTGGTCCGAACGGATTAAAAGAAAATAAATATATGGCTTCTTGGTCAAGCGGTTAAGACACCACCCTTTCACGGTGGTATCAGGGGTTCGATTCCCCTAGGAGTCACCAATTATGGAAGTATAGCT
>JAAYQS010000080.1 GCA_012519155.1 Clostridiales bacterium | reverse complement strand
CATTTACAAAGTGGCCGCCCTTGTCTTGCTTTTACGATACTTTATATATCCTATGCGGGATTATTGCAAAAAGAAAAAGGCTCAGCAAAAACAATTATAAGGACAAAAAAAACCTCCCAAAATGGGAGTTCGCCATAGGGATTTACGAAGACAAGGTGAATTTTTGACCGACTCTCTTCAAGCGGGTATACAAATGAAGACCACACCAAAAGGATAAAACCTTGATGTGGTCTTTACTGCTTATTAAGGTAATTCACTGCTAAAAACAATGATAGATAGAACTAGAGTTATTAAACCGCTATACGATTTCTCATGTCTAAATAACCAAGAAATCCATCTGTCATATATTCGTCTGGCAAACGATCAATAGTGGTTATTTCTTTCATAAAAGCGATATGTCTATGTTCAATATCACTTCTGTAACTGAGAGTGCCGTCCAGGTTAATACGAAGCAAGCCTTCGTCAAATAATTTGTGATGATTTTCGCAAAGCCAAATGCCATTCTCACCACTAATCGCATGACTCAATTTTTGCTCTAAGGTAAGAGTTGGAACTTTCTTGATATCAGCAACAGGCCAAATATGTGCGCCTTGAATTAATTCTGGAATTTCACAATTACAAAAAGCACAATGTTTATGCCCAAGTCTATCGAGTAGATTGAAAATATATCGCGGAGAACGTAAGCTATTATTCTCATTAAATATATTCTTTTCCAATTGCATATCTGTTGGAACAACAGTAATATTATTCATTTTTTTAATTACATTCAATGATGACTCCGGTAGTTCTCTTAAGTCACCCTCAAGGACTTCATATAGTGTCAAGTTGTGGTGCGGTTGTGCTAACATAGAGAGTGCATAGCACATCATGCTCGTTTCATACTTATTCGCACCATATGTTTTTCCGTATATATCGTACTGATTTATGCCGCTTTTTGTTATATAGGTAGAATTATTGCTTTGATTTTTGCTTGCATTAGCTCTTCGAGTATACATTATGTCTTCAATGGATGAAAACTCTGCTAAATTCTGTCCTATTACCAACGAAGCATTGATGAAATTGAAACCAATAGTCTTCATTAATCTATACATTAATATTTGATAGTCTGTACCAACATTGCCAACCACATTAAGGAAGTAATAGTACAGTCTTTTCTTTGGGTAAGGATTCATAAAATAAATGTTAAAAGCAGTTGGAACACTTTGAACACTAGAGTTGCGACCCCCTACCTCTTTTTCTGAAAATGTAATATAGGAGACTTCGTCCAAATATTGAAGTATGGCTAATCGGCCTTTATTGTATCCAGTTTCCAAAAATTCATCTTGATAGTCATTATCAACATAAGCATATGTAAACGAAGTTTTGCCTGTTATACGCTGACACACATCTCTTAAAACGTCCACTGTAACTACATCACTAAAATAAATGCCTGTCTGTTTAGATTTTTGAAGATTCTTTTTAATTGTAAAGTGTGGCTTATTCCTATACATCATAATTAACTATCAATACCTCCTTCCTACGAGATCCAGATATTCCAAGTATATCACCCAATTCAATAATATTATAGTTGTTTTCGGTAACCCATAAAATTAATTCGTTATTTTTCTTCCCTTTATGCTCTATGACATATGATAACATAAAATGCACATTTCTTGCATTAAGTCTATTTAAGAAACCGAAGAGTTCAGACTCAAGGGCTTTATTCCACCCCTTGAAGCCTCTCTTTCCGTCATTATATGAACCGTTTGTTAGCATATACGGAGGGTCTAAATATACAAATGTATTCTCGTCAATTCTATCTTCAAAATCAAGATATGAATCACAATAAAATGAAAAATCACCTTCTTTGATTACACGAGAAAAACTAACCATCTTTTCTAACACTTTGTCATTAAACCAACGCATACCTACAGGATTATTGAACTCATGGCTACCATTAAATCTAATCTGCTGTTGATAGCCATACAAAATGATTACGAACAGAAGGCGTGGATCACGCTCTTCAATGGGAAATGAATTATAGTAGTCACGTGCCCTTTGATAGCTTTCAGCATTAGCCTTTTCAAGACCAAATTTTGAAATAATTCGCCTCATAAATAAAATATAGTCATATGTATCATTTTTCTTAAAGGATTCTATTAAGTCCTTAACAAACCAGTTTATATCGTTATATATAACCGGTACTTGTCCCATGTTAATGCCAACATTAAAACCTCCACCAAAAACATCAAGGAACTTCGTATAATGGATGTTGGAGTATGCTTTAATTTGGTTTATTATTCTGGCCTTACTACCAATATAATTTAAAGGTGATTCATATGTAACATCCTCGACTGGACGTTTTTCTATATAAAAGAGGTACTCAAAATGTTCCTTCTTGTTAGCAGATTTCCAATTTTTATATTTTTTATAGCTTATTTTTTTACAGATAAATGTTTCCGGTTTACCATAGCGTTTTAAAGAAGCCTCAATGAAGTCCTTCGACATAAAGCCGTCGTTGTTATAGCTTAATACAATATGTTTTGCTTTTGTTTTTGCAATTACGCGGTCGAGCAAAATATGTGATTTTATATCTTTAGACCAGTCAGAGCGCATTGGAGCAGTTTTTCTTGAGCCAGTGACCGTACTGATTGACGGACGATCATCTAGTACAAGAGTTTCTAACAGATGATATTGAGTACCGTATTGATTCTGTGTATAAGGAGGGTCAAGATATAAAATATCACATTCGACATCACTGATAATATCTTCGATTTTTGAGTTATATACTTTTACTGAAGGACAAATAACACCAACTGAATCGACTTTTTTAAAGGTAATCGGCTTAAGAGCACGTGGGTCCCATTTCTTTAAGAACGCACCATATACTCCAGCAGTATTAGATACGTCTGAAACAGACTCAATCAAACAAGCCAATAAATAGCAATATTCATCATCGTTGATCTGTGATTTTATCTTCCATTCTTCAATTTGCCAACGAAAATAATCTATTCTCGCTGCATTTTCAATTGAAAAGTACATACGTGATGAAATAGCTGGAGAATAGTTTTCATACATAAATCCATGAAGCATATTACTGTTTGAATTAAAAAAATCAAAGGGATCAAAACCAAGTTTATTGAAAGAGCAGGATTTTGCGACAATTCTACCCTTTGTATAAATTACTGACCAAGTTAAGTTATCGTTTATTATTATGTTATCATAGTACTGTTTGAAATAATCAGCTACTGATCCAGTCCCACAAAAAGCATCAAAAAAAGCCATATTTTTTTTCAACAAGTCTTTGCTCTCAAGGAGCTTTTCTATGTAGCTAAGAATAGACGCTTTATTACCCAAGTATCTCAAAGAAAATCTCTCCATTTCTGTTTATTCTATTTCGGACAAAATTTCAACCGCTTTCTCTGTAAGAGTATATTTACCTCGAGAACTATTTTGAATGAGGTAACCGTCCGCCTTTAATTCATTAATTATACCATTCACTTTTACCTTGCTTAAATTCAAAATTTCGGCAATCTCCTGTTGTGATAATTTTATTATCATAGAGCCTTTTATAGAGATTTGACGCTCTGCCATACAAGACAATACTTTAAACTTATCATTGGCAAAGTATTCGAATTTCATAAAGAATACCTCCCATCAACCGTTGCGGTTTAATTATTATACCAATTTAGTGTATATTTTGCAATATATCAGCATATTTTAATGAATATTATATATTTTTATTTTATAGCTATTACGTAAAACACTTGTACTTTCCTCTTTTTGACTAATTTATGTAGCTGAGGATGTGTTTCACTCGTAGAGACAGTTCGCAGGGAGAATTATAAACCGTAACAAAGCTATGACAGTATCCGGGCAATTTAGGATATTTAGAATTTTACAAATAACTGGGCAAGACTACTTTCACAGCCTACTGTAAATGTACTGATAATAACCATATTAATATCGATAGTTTGATGGTTTATATAATTAGAAAAGCAAATACAAGAGCATTTCAAATACTAAAAGTAATCACAGTGTTATTCGAGGAGGAAATAACCTTTATAAAAAAATCCCGGATAAGCCATCACAAACAAATAGGCTTCGTTACCACACCCTACACCGGGTATGATAGCGAGGTCTTTTTTTATTTCTTGTTCTTTGCTTCCTCCGCCTTTTTCCTTGCATAACTTGCACGTCTGTTCCTTCGATTCCGCTCGGCCTGGCAATCCCAACTATTACAATATAACTGGCGGCTTGAATGCCGCACAAAGTATTTGCCGCAGGCAAGGCAGGAAAGTATGGAGCCTTGCGATTCAAAATAGTTAAGGTCTTCATCTGCCGGTGGTGCAACATCAGCTACCATTCTGGAAAAGGTGTACCAGCAAATATCAAACACCGATTGAATATCGGCTCCGTACATCACTTTTTTGGTTTTCTTATCTAATTTCAGCCTCATACGGAAGTCCGGAAACATATCTATCACTTGGGATATGTGTTCATTGTAATTCTCAAGTATTCGGGCCTTGTATTCCTCGTCGTCCTCGTATTGTCGGTAT
>JAAYQS010000079.1 GCA_012519155.1 Clostridiales bacterium | reverse complement strand
TGTTAATTGACTTTTTATATTTTTATGCTACTAAAATTATTTTAATAATCTACGATAATATATTATAGCTAATTTATAATAATAATTAAATATATGGGGGATTAAATTTATGGAAAATAACAAAACAGACTTAGACTTAGAGGAATTATTAAAAATAATTGATACTGATTTCTTACAAAAAGTTTTAGATACTTTTTCTAAAACTACAGGAATGGCTACCATTGCAGTTAGTTACTCTTCTAAAAATCTAACAAAACCTAGCAACTTTACAGACTTCTGCAATAAATATACAAGAGGCACATCATTAGGTAAAAAGCGTTGCGAAGAATGTGACTTAAAAGGTGGAGAAACATCTCAAAAAACAGGCAAACCATCAGTCTACTACTGTCATGCAGGATTAATGGATTTTGGAGCTCCTATTGTAATAAATGACAAATTAATAGGATCAGTTTTAGGTGGCCAAATACTTCCACATAAGCCAGAAAATATTGATAAATTTAGAGAAATTGCACGGGAGATTGGTGTAAATGAAAATGAGTATATAAATGCATTAAACAAAGTAAAAATTTTGCCTGAAGATCAAATAAGAGCTGCTGCTGAATTACTTTTCATAATAGTAAATGAATTAGCAAATAGTTGGACGAAACAATATAAAATAGCAAAGCATTCAAAAAAAATAAAATCAATTATAGAAAATGTTACAAATAACCTACAGATAATCATAAAAGAAACAAAAGAAAACTTAACTTTATTTTCTAATAATCAAAATGATTTAACTTCTGAAATCGAAAATATAAACACATTACTTAAAGATACAAAAAATGTTCTTCAATCTGTAGAAGACATTGCAGACCAAACTAGAATGCTTGGTTTAAATGCTTCTATTGAAGCTGCAAGAGCTGGTTCATTTGGTTCTGGTTTTTCAGTAGTGGCTTCTGAAATACGAAAGCTTTCAAATATTTCAAAAGAAACAGTAAAAACAATAAAGGGATTTACTGACAATATTCAATCATCTGTTTCTAAAACAACAACATTAAGTACAGATAGTAAAAAAATATTATCTTCTGAAACTGATGAAATAAATAATATTTACTCAGGAATAAAGAATATGAATGATGCGTTAAATGATTTATATAACACAATTAATGAATAAGCTAGCTTAAATATAAGCTAGCTTGCTTTTTGTTCTAAATTATCACAATAACTTTGTTTATTAAAAGCTCTTAATGGATGCTTACTTAATAATAATTGTAATGCCTTATTCTCATTTTTAACAAATACTAATGCAACACATAATGGTATAAGACATATAAGTGCTCCTTTAACAGAAAAAAACTTACTAGATAAATATGAAATTACAACTCCTGTATGAAAACATAAAAGAACTCCTAAATAAAATTTAAATTTTTTAAGTTTTTCCCTATCTCCTTCTAATATATATTCTGTTAAAGATGTTGTAGTTTGTCTTAAATTATTAGTAGAAAATATTGTAGCACTTACAAATCCATTTGCACTTTTAAAAGAATTCCATTGTACAGCTGTTACAAAAAATATTGGATATAATGCAATAACAGGATCCATATCTATAGGTAATAATGAAACCATAAAAATAGCAATCATATCACATACTATACTAAAAATATGCATATTTACTTTTGTATATTTAGGTAAAACTACTGTTACAACAAAACCAAACATATAAATAAGTATTGCTATAAATCTTGCCAATTTTTCATCAGAATTTCTTCCTAATATATTCATAACCATATATATCATATTAGACGTCTGTGATGAACCAAAGGTCTCAAGTCTATTAAAAAGTGCATAAGCACCAAAAAATCCACCTACTAAAGACATTGTATAATGAATTCTTACTTCAAGCTGTTCTTCACTTAATTTCATTTCTTATCCCTCCATTTACAATAACAAAATTATACCATATTGATCTTTTATATAAAAATACATATAATGTATGTACTACAATACTTTTTAGGTATGGTGATAATTATGGATATAAAAATTTTAAAGTACTTTTTAGCAGTAGCTAATGAAGGTACTATTACTAAAGCTTCAAAAAAATTACATATAGCACAACCTCCTCTTAGCAGACAAATTCATCAATTAGAAGATGAACTAGGAGTAAACCTATTTATACGTGGAAAAAGACATATTCAATTAACAAGCGAAGGCTTGTTTTTAAAACAAAGAGCTGAAGAAATAATAAGTCTTGTTCAAAAGACAGAAAATGAATTAAATAAAATGAAAACAAGTACTCATGGCACTATTTCTATTGGAGTTACAGAAACATGTGGTTCAAGTATATTATCTAAGCTTATAAAAGAATTTTCTTCTAAATATACTTATATAAAATATAATGTATGGTGTGGCAATGGGGATGAAATAAATGAAAAATTAGATAGAGGACTAATCGATTTAGGTATAGTTCGAGAACCTTTTAATACAAGTAATTATGAAAGTTTCTATTTAAAATCTGAATCATGGATTGTTCTTTTAAGTAAAGATAATCCCTTAGCTAGCAATACTTCAGATACATTAAACATTTCTGAAATTGCTAAAGAGCCACTTATTATACCTTCACAACTTCCACTTCAAAAAGAAATGAGTACTTGGTTTAATGAAATATCAAATCCAAAAAATGTTTTTTGTTACTATAATACACTTTCATGTATTATTCCCCTTATAGAAAAAAATGTTGGCATAGCTATATGTCCTGAATCAATAAAATATACTTATAATCAAAAGACCTTAACATATAAAAAAATAATTCCAGAACATATGTCAAAGCTTTTAGTCATAAGAAAAAAAATCAAGTTATGCCTGCAGCTACAACATGTTTTTGGAATTTTATACAAAATTACTCAAAAAGCTCTAAATTGTAATATGTATTTTTCTACTTAATCAAATAAATTAACTTTAAAAAATTAAGTGTTTATTTAAAAGTGCTTAAATAACTTAAGTGCTTTTCTTTTTTTATAATATATTTTATTTTTGTAAGACTTTATTATTGTAAATAAATTTAAAGTGGCATATAATTTAAAACATCAATTAATAATAAATATGTGAAATAAAGGCTATGACAAGGAGAGTAATCTTAAACAGAAGTTTTAGCGAGTCAGGATATGGTGTAAGCCTGATAATGGAGTTTTTGACGAAGAACACCTTCGAGCTGTCTACCCAAAGTATATTGTTTTATATGAGTAGGCTAGAACGTATCCAATAACGTAACTATTGGCGGGTATCGAGTGCTCTTTAGAAGTATTTTCCGTACCATGTAACTAGAAGTTTTTTTCGTTAACTTGAGTTATAGGTAGCCCGCTATTTTTAGCGGGCTTTTTATTTTGCATTAATTAAGGGGGTTTTACACAATGTGTGGTTTTGTTGTATTAAACACAGATGAAATTTCAGAAGAAAGCTTTCAATTAGCTTTAAAAAAGGTTTATCACAGAGGTCCAGATAATAATAGTGGCACTTTAGAAAATGGCATATCATGGGGATTTAATCGTCTTGCCATAATGGATTTATCTCCTAAAGGTAATCAGCCTTTCCGTCTTAATGATTGCGAACTTGTATGTAATGGTGAAATATACAATTATCCAAAGTTAAAAAAAATGCTTATAGAATATGGATATAAATTTAATTCTTCAAGTGATTGCGAAGTTTTAATACCTCTTTACGAAAAGTTTGGATTAGAAACTTTATGTAAATTTTTAGATGCAGAATTTGCTATGGTATTATATGATAAAAAAGCTGGTTCTATAATGGCTGCAAGAGACCCTATGGGAATAAGACCAATGTTCTATGGATATGATAAAAAAACAAGAAAAATATCATTTGCTAGTGAAGCAAAGGCTTTATTTGATTATTGTGATGATATTATGCCATTTCCTCCAGGACATTTCTATAAAGATGGAAAATTCACATGCTATAATGACTTATCAAGTCCAAAAACAATTATAGATGATTCTATAGATGAAATTTGCACAAATATAAGAGAAAAACTTGTAACTGCAATAGAAAAGAGACTTCAAGCAGATGCTCCAATAGGATATCTTTTAAGTGGTGGATTAGATTCTTCCCTAGTATGTGCTGTTGGTCAAAGAATAACTGATAAACCAATAAAAACTTTTGCCATTGGTATGGAAACAGATCCTATTGACTTAAAATATGCAAAACAAGTAGCAGATTTCTTAGGTACTGATCATACAGAAGTTATAATGACAAAAGATGATGTATTAAACTCATTAAGAGAAGTTATTTATCATTTAGAAACTTGGGATATAACTACTATTCGTGCTAGTATTGGTATGTACATATTATGCAAATATATTCATGAAAATACAGATCTTAAAGTTATTTTAACTGGCGAAGTTAGTGATGAATTATTTGGATATAAATATACTGACTTTGCTCCAAATGCAGAAGAATTCCAAAAGGAATCTGAAAAAAGGATTAAAGAACTATATATGTATGATGTTTTAAGAGCTGACAGATGTATTTCTGCTCATGCTTTAGAAGGCAGAGTACCATTTGCAGATATAGATTTTGTTAATTACGTTATGAGTATTAATCCAGCAAAGAAAATGAATACTTATAATAAAGGTAAATATTTATTAAGAAAGGCTTTTGATGGATTTGATTATTTACCTGAATCTATTCTTTATAGAGAAAAAGCTGCTTTTAGTGATGCTGTTGGTCACTCAATGGTTGATTATCTAAAAGCTTATGCAGAAGAAAAATATACTGATGAAGATGTAAAAAATGCAAAAGAAAAATATACTTATGGAACTCCATTTACTAAAGAGTCTCTTCTTTATAGAGATATCTTTGAAGAATTCTATCCAGGCCAAGCTCATTGGATAAAAGATTTCTGGATGCCAAATAAAACTTGGGAAGGCTGTAATGTTAACGACCCAAGTGCAAGAGTTCTTTCTAACTATGGAGATAGCGGTAAATAAAAAATAGGCTTTAAGCCTATTTTTTATTTATCATGTATACTTCTTAATTGATCACCTTGCAAATTTTCTGTAGTTTTTTCTATTACTAAAGCTTTAGTACTTTCTATATTTACATTGTAATTTTGTATAAGATTAGAATTTGACATTACACTAAATTCTTCTGAAATATTCTTTTTCATCTTATCCGAATCACCTATAGCTTTAATTACAATAGCATCAGAAGCTGTTATTTTACCAGCTGAACCAATTAAAATATCAGATGCAGAAGAGCTTATTCCTGTTTGCATTGTTATTCTCATATCATTAACAGATATGGCTTCTGCTCCACCAAACCATAAGGCATCTAATATCTTTATAATATCACTGGTGTCGATATTTTTACTTGTATCCTTGCCTGTAGAGCCAAACATAGTATTTTTAGCCTTTATTGTTATGGTTACCCCATCTCCTGTAACATCTATTATTCCTAAATTAACTCTTTCATTATAAAGCTGATCCTTAATATCCTGACCTTCTGCATTAGCCTCTGCAGCTTCAGCCTCTAATTCACTTACATTTTCTTTAAGTTCAGCATTAGCTTCTGTTAAATTATTTTTCTTTTCTTTTAATACTTCTATATCACTTTCAATGTCTGAACTATTATACATACTTCTACTTTTGGATGCATTTGACATTCTTATTTGAAATACAATTAAAAAGCCTAATAAAGCACAGACACTTCCCACAAAAATCTTAGACAAATTGTTTTTCATATTATTACTCCATTTATAAAATATCTATAGTTCTAATTCTATCATAAAGTTTTAACTCATAATAGAATTTATTTTGAAATTACTATAAATTTTATTACCCAAAAAAGAGCATGCTATTTTTAAATAAGCACACTCTTTTCTAATTTTATTTAATACATTTATTATTTTTTGTTCTTAATTTTTTTAAACCAAAAATTGCAATTACAGAAATTGATGTAATATTAAATAATAATAAGCCTACAGGAATACTATTTCCTGTTTCCTTTGATGTAGATTTTGAATTAGAATTGTTATCTAAATTGTTTCTTCTACTATTAGTTGAATTAATATTATAAATTCCACTATTATTATTATAGCCTGGATTTACAATTGGTTCTGGTTCTACTGGTTTAGGTGTTACTGGTTCTGTAGGTTCCTCCTGTGTTTCACTTATAACAATTTCTTTTCCTACTTTATCAAATTCAACATTAAATTCCTTAGCCTCCTGAGAATCAAATGACATTTTTACTATTTTGCTTTCAATAACATTTGAATCATTATCTAATAATGATATTTTAAAGTTACCTTCTCCTGATTCTTCATAATTATTAGTAATAGTAATTTTTGCACTTGTATATTGTAAATCATTATTCTGTTCTATATCATATCTAAATTGTTCTCCTTCTGTTAATGATGGTTTTACAAAGTCAAAGGAAGCTTCACTATATGTAAGCATTATATCATCATATTTTTCATCATCCTTGTTATATGCTTCAACATAAATATGCATTGGTTTTACACCATTTTTGTTATAAGAATCTTTTTCAACCTTATGATTAAATGTAAGATTATAAAAATCTTCATTTAAGGCTTTAATAGCTTCTTTTCCTGAAATTTTTATTGTACCATCATCTAAAACAGTAGCTCCCTCAGAATTTGCTTCAACTTTTGAAACTTTATCATTGTTTTCAACAATCTTTACAATAACATAATCCTCATCTTCTAATTGCCTTACTCCAATATTTCCTATATAGCTACTAAGAGTATATATACCTCCACTTTGTTTCTTTATAATTTCTGGCTCAATTACATATAAATTTGGTAAATACAATTTCATCTTCTTTGTAATTGTTTTTCCTGTAGAATTATCATTTAATATTGGTGTTATTTTTACATCTACATCTCTAACTTCATTTCCAATTGTATAAGTATAATTTACACTTCCATAATCATTAATATCTACATCTGTACTTATTGTTTGAACTTGATTATCAGCTTCTACCATTAATGCTTTAATTTTATCTGAACATGAATTTTTAAATGAAATATTGCAATTAATTGTTTCATTAGGATATGCAAATTCATCTGTTACACTAAGTGTAACATCTTCAATATTATCTGTAATAGTAATGGAATTATTAGTAATAAATGCAGGTTTTTCTTCATCAGTATTTTCTTCTGTAATTTTTTGTGCTAATATATCAGCGCTTACTACTGGGTTACCATTATTATCATTTTTTATATATGATGATAATTTATTAATGGCTGTACCACTTTCTAAAGTATCTATAGTATAGGTTTTTGATAATGATGAATCATTTTCAGAGATATTTACAATTTTACTATATGCATTACACTTGCCATCATAATCATATCCAATCCAGGATACTCCTAAATCCTTTGATTCTGACTTAACAAAATCGTACTTTTCAGTTACTTCATCTAAATCACTTTGACAATCTAAATTACTAATGGCATTTCCATCTTTATCATATCCCTTTAAAATAAGCCTATGAGAAACATTAGGTGTTTCACCATCTTCTCCGTTTTTAGCTCCTAATGAATCTTCACCTTTTATATATCCTACTGCAAATGCTTCCTTGCCATCATTGTTATATAAAGTTACTCTTGGTTGAGTTTCTGGTAAATTATCATCTGTTAATTGTTCTCTTAAAACTTGTCCATCTTTAATTATATATGAAACTATTTGTCTAGAATTTAAATCATCACTGTAATCATTAGATCTACTAGTTATAGCCATTATAGTACCATCTTCCATTATAGCCACATCATAAGCTTGAGTACTACCTATGCTTCCATCTTCTATCATCTTTGGATCTGTCCATTCATTACCATCAAATGTTGAATACCATAAAGTATCACCATCTGTATAGCCCCCATCTGTATAGTTACCATTACTATCTGTGTCAATATTATAGTTACCTTTTTGCCATAATACTACTGCTTTATTCCCATTTGTATATACTATTGGAGCAGAATCAGATACCATATCATCAGTTAATTTTTTAGTAATTTTTTTACCATCAATAACTATTGTAACATAAATATCACTACTATTCATGGCATCTTCTATACTTTGTATATTATCATCATCAATACCTTCATATTTTGCAGTACTAAAAGCAAGAACCTGCATATTGTTATCTCCATCATAATCCATTGATGAAACTACATTCTTATCTTCATCCCATCCTGTTATTACTTCTGGTTCAGAATAATTACCATCAGTACTATAACTAATGGCTGGTTTTATTGATTTTGGATCATTCATATCTCCATCATTATATAAAAGTCCTATTGATTTACCATCTTTTGATGATATAGGATCTGCATATGGATATATATTAGATTTCCAATCATCTGAATCTATGCCATTACCTTTAGCAAAGCTTAATGGTACTATACTGCTTCCTTTAATCTCCAAATCATCACTGCCATTTTTCAAAAAATCATTAGGGCGTCCTGACGGGAATTTATATCCATTAGACCAGGTCTTTGATAAGGAACCTGAGGCCAGCTCTATTTTTGTTTTGAAGAAAAGGAACTTTGCTTGGAAAACAAGCTTTAAAGACCCTGAAAGAGTTGTTTCTCCTCCATTAAATACTCTTGATAAACTTCCATTATTAAAGAACATAACACCTCTGTGATTATATGAAAGCTTAATTTCTCCTACAGCTCCAAATTTGACAGCAAGAACCTTTGCATCAAATCCTATACCACCCTCTACACATACCTTACCAGTAACTCCAATCATGCCATCCAATACCACATTATAGTTATTTATATCAAATAAATCGTGATAGCTATTTTGACCTGCAACAAGTATATCACCATCAAGTTGTAAACCAACTTTAAATCCAAAATACACAGGAACAGGACCCAAGAATACATTATTTGTTATTCCATAACTAACGCCAATGCTACCATTTATTCCTCCTCCTGATACAGAATATGACCACTTACCATTTAAATAATTAAGTGTTCCCATCATATATCCACTTAATGAACCATCTAACTTTCCTCCTTTTTTACCAGCTTTTTTGTCTTTTATTTTCTGCATTTCTTTATTTAAGGTTTCCTTAAATTTCTCTTTCTTTTTATCATCATCCTTCTTATTACCACCTTTTCCAAGATCCTTTTCCCCACTATAGCCTAAAAGTGCAACAAAAGTTCTTGATAAAGTATTATCTGTACTTGAAACTTCAAAGTTTGCTTCTATACTCTTTGGAAGCTGAAAACTAAGATTAAATTTACCTGTTGGCTTAGTTACTATTTCACCTCCAGATATTCCTCCAAAGAAACTGAAAATTTGCTGAGTTGTAGGATCTGGTATATTAATTGAACTTGAAACCTTAAAATCTGATGATATTAATTGTGTTAAATTACCCTTATTATTTATTAATTTTAACTTGATATTATTTGTTGTTCCTGACTCTACAGATTTTTCATTTAGCTTAATATTATTAACATACCAAGTATACTTCATTCCATCAAAAGTAACATTATTTCTTTTACTATTATCATATTTTCTTGATCCAATACTAACTTCTGCTGAAGCTTGATTTGCAACTTCACTAGTTGCTGTATATATTCTTATATCCTGTTCTTTTTGATCATCTGTTAATGATATATATTTTTTTGTTTCTTCACTTTCAATACCTTTATTTATTTCTTTAAATATTGCTATAGATGATTTATTATTTTCAGTTCTGGATAACTGTTCAATTATTTTAGTATCTTTCAATTCATCCTGAGAAATAATAATATTTCTACCGTACCTTGGTTTATGTTTGTTACTTGCTATTTCATAAACTAATTCTAAAGTATCATTACTAAAAATTTCACCTATATTATCACTATTAAATCCAAGACTAATATCAGGCTTATCACTTAAATTTCCATAATAATTTTTACTTACATGGTCAACTATCTTTTCATTTTTTAATAGATAAGCATTAATATCTATATTAGATTGAACATAATCATTTGAATTTTGAACAAGCTTTAAATTTATTTTATATGTTCCATTAATTCCTAATGTATTTCTAGGATAACTGCCACCTCTTACTTCTTCACCAGTTTTCATATTATCTATTGATCTTGAAATTAGAATATCAAAGTTAGTTATATTACTATATAATGTACCAGTAAACTTCTTTGATGAATTGTAAAGAACAACATCTCCATTTGATAATTTTATTAGCTTTACTCCATCTACACCATTATCAGATTTAAATGTCCATTTTAATTTAGTAATATCAGAACTATCATCCTCACCATAATCATTCAGATAATTTGAATATCTAATAATTCTTTTTGAAAGACTATCATTTAATTTAATATATGATCTGTATCCAGATGTATATTCAGGTTTTACAACATATAATCTTTTACTTAATGAGTTTATATTTACATTAATATTTCTTGTAACTCCAGATTGTTTATGAGTTATTGTAATTGTACAATTACCATCTTTCAGACCATTTATATAAATTTTGTTTTCTTTAGTGGTAATTTCTTTATCTCCTATATTTACACCACTTAAAGATTTTTCACTTACAAGCGCTACTGAACTATCACTTGTTGAAACAACATATTCACCATTCTGTGAAGTACCATTATCTATTGTAATGCATTTAGATAAACTTAAATTACTAATAGCCTTATAAAATGAATTGCTATCATTGCCGCTAGAAATAGCTTTATCTATAATATTGTCATTATTTATATCTATAGAATCTACTATTTTTCCTTCATAACGAGTATTAATACTTTCAATGCAATTTACAGCAAAGGATACTGTATCATAATCTAACTTATAACCTTCATAATAAGCTTCAGCTATAACCCTATAATTGTCACGAACTCCAAAGCCTTCTGTTTTAATAGTTATTGTATTATTATCCTTGTTATATACAAAGTTTGTATAATTTTCACCATTTTTTGTAACAATAACTCTTAAAGAAACATCTTCTTTAGATTTAACACTAATTTTTCCAGTAATTTCTGAAGTATTGCTATATTCACTATCAATTTCATCTATACTAACATCTGCTGAAACATTCTTCCATGAAGCAACAAGTTTTATATCTTTTCCTTCACATTTAATTATATTATCTGCAAGTTTTCCATCTTCATATGTCCATCCATTAAAAATAAATCCAGGTTTTACTGCATTTAAAATCACAGGCAATTTTACACTTTCACCATTTTTTACAGTAATATTTTCTGGTGTATTACCAATCGCTCCATTTATATCAAAGGAAATATTAATAAAATCCTTATGAGCGCCCTCATCTTTTTCTGGTGTTTGACCTTTTTGAGCCCATTTAGCAAATAAATAAACATCTTCTGATGTACCTTTCTTTATTGAAGTAACTTTATCACTAACAAAATTTTTGTCTGTATACCAACCATCAAAATCATAACCATCTCTTGTTGGATTTTCAAGAGCAATATCAGAATCTAATTCATTAAAGCTTTTTACTGCACTATCACTAAGTGTACCTCCATTAGTATCATAAATAATTTCATGATTAGCAGCTACCTTTACAGTATAAACACTACTTGCCTTTTGAATCATGTGAGCACCAGTTATTTCAGAAGATTCATTATTATTTGTTACTATAACATAATAATAATAAGTTCCTGCCACATCTAAATCAGGTATATATGTATCACCTATAGCATTATTTATAGGTTGTCCATTTTCATTACTATTTACATTATTTATATACCATTGATATGATAATGTACCACCATCATTTACTGATGCATTAGCTTTTAAAGGTTCTGGATTATTATCACCAATCTTATATGATACCTCTTGAGAAGAATTCAAACCAAATTTAGGAGTATCTGCATCTTTAATATTAGATATAAATACATTTGAATATCCCTTTACTACACTTTCATTACCAGAAGAACTTTTAAATGTTGCAACAGCTTTTACTGTTACTACATCACCTGTTTCATTTAATCCTAAGGTAAATTTTCCATTTTTATCAATATTAGTATCAGTTGAAGTATTACCCTCAATACTCCACTTTGTTTCTGTAGGTAAAACTACTTTTCCATTAATTTTAAGTTGTAAATTAAAGTTTTGCTCATGTCCTTTAGCTACAACAACATTACCAGGTGTAATTTCTAAGCTGTTACCTTTTTCTAAAAAGCTTTTTAGATAAGGATAACCAGAATTTTTAGTATTATCTATTTGCCATACATTATCAAAATCCCATGATTTATATGTATCCTTGTTAGTCATTTGAGAATCTTTTATGCCAAAATCAGCAAATTCAGTAAACTTATTTTTTTCAAATTCCTCATTATAATAACAATACTCAAAATTTTCTTCAGTAAGTTTATCATTATTATAATCTATAGAACCACAAATTGGACTCTTTTGTCCATCTGATATTGTATAACAATTTATGGCCTTTATTGTGCTATCATTTCCTCCTGATATTCCAGCCACATCATATTCATTACTTTTTGATGTAATTTTTGAAAGATAAGAATAACAATTTGTATATGTAGTTTTTGAAATACCAGAACCCGATATTCCTCCAATTCTGCTTAAACCTTCAATTTCTCCTTTAACATAACAATTGCTTATCTTTGCATTTTCTGCTACACCAACTAGTATTCCAACATCAGAACCAGTAGCTTTTATTTTTGCATCTTCAATAGCAAAATTTTCAACAGTTCCTGATGATATGCTTGAAAAAAACCCCACCTTTTCAGATCCATTAATCTTTAAATTTAGTACTTTGTGATTATTACCATCGAAATGTCCTGTAAAAGAACCTTCTATTGGTGTAAATTCTTTTCCTTCACAATCAATATCATCTGTTAATATAAAGCATCCACTAAGATTTCCCCTAATTTTATTAAGGTCTTCATAACTTGATATTTCTATTGCTTCCTTATTACATTCTATACACTTTTTAGGTTCATTTTCATCAGCTGCACTTGCATTAACTGGTATTGCAGTAATCAAACTAGCAAAAAAGCATATAAGAACAATATAACTTGTTATTATGTTAGTTTTACTTATTTTTCTCATAAAATTCCCCCTTTTATTTTTTATTATGACCTAATTAAAACATATTTTTATAGTTAAATTTCTACTTTAAACAAATATTAACTACTTTTTAAAAAAAGTTTTATTTTTTTACATAATATCCATATTTACTACGAATACAGACTTTATTTGCTATAAAATTTTATTACTTTCCCTTATGATATTTTTCTGATATTATTACTTGTGGAAATAAATATAGGAATGTGATAATATTGGACAACAAAAACTTACAATTAACTAACAAAAATTTTTATAAAACAGTATTTGCTTTAGTAATACCTCTTGCTATTCAAAATTTAATTAATGTAGGTGTTACTTCTGCAGATGTTATAATGCTTGGACGTGTAAATGAAACAGTGTTATCTGCAGCTTCATTAGCAAGCCAGGTACAATTTGTTATGACATTATTTTTCTTTGGACTTACATCAGGTGCAGCAGTTTTAACAGCACAATATTGGGGAAAAAAAGATACTCTATCTATAGAAAAGGTTCTTGGCATTTCTTTAAAATTTTCTCTTATTGTTTCAATAATTTTTACTTCTGTAACCTTTATTTTTCCTAGGGAAATAATGATGTTATTTTCAAGTGAAGAACCTGTTATTAATGAAGGTATAAAATATTTAAGAATTGTATGCTTTTCATACATATTTTCATCTATAACTATTGTCTATTTAAATATAATGAGGACTCTAGAAAAGGTAATAATATCAACTGTAGTATATTCAGTTTCTTTAATAATAAATGTTATATTTAACTACATATTAATATTTGGCATATCATTTATACCAAGCTTTGGAATAGCTGGTGCTGCCATTTCAACTTTAATTGCAAGAATTGTAGAAGTTATTATTACACTAGTATATGCCTATAGATGCAATGAAACAGTCAAAATAAAACTTAAATATTTAATAAAATCTGACAAATTATTATTAAAAGACTTTTTTAGATTTTCAATTCCTGTTACTGTTAATGAACTTTTATGGGGGCTTGGTACATCTGTTAATGCTGCTATACTTGGTCAATTAGGTAGCCAGGTTGCAGCAGCTAGTTCAATAGTTCAGGTTACAAGACAACTTGCTACAGTTGTTGCCTTTGGAGTATCTGCTGCTGCTGCAATTATCATAGGTAAATCAATAGGTGAAAATGATATAGAAAAAGCAAAATCTTATTCAAAAAAATGCATAAAACTAAGTATTGTTTTAGGCTTTATTGGAGCAATTGTGGTTTTAATAGTAAGGCCTATTGCTATGAAATACTTAAATATTTCAGATGAAGCAGTATCATATTTAAGTTCAATGATGTTTGTAATGTCATACTTTGTAATATGTCAATCCTTTAATACAACAATGATTGTAGGAATATTTAGAGCTGGTGGAGATACTAAATATGGACTTTTCGTAGATGTAAGTACCATGTGGTGTTTTTCCATACTTTTGGGATTTATTGCAGCTTTTGTACTTAAATTAAGCATCCCAGTAGTTTATGTAATACTTATGTGTGATGAAGTTTTCAAGATCCCTCTTTGCATTATTAGGTTTAAATCATATGCATGGTTAAATAATGTTACTAGATAAAAAAGCATGTGGCAAAGATTAAAAATTATCTTTACCACATGCTTTTTTTATTTCATAAAATTTTAAAAAGGAAATTATTTTATTGTAATTTTTAATATATTCATGGCTAAAAGCAAAACTCATATTTTTAATTGGCTTATTAAAATTTGTATCTATAAATTCTTTTTTATTGAAAACTGTAAAAAATTCAATAAACCTCTTTTGAACCTTTATAAAAATTTCACTATGAAGCGAATTTTGTAATTTTATACACTTTACATTTTTCTTAAAAAATGCATTTTTTAAAAGAAACACCTGATTATTTAGAGAAACTAAATACCACATTTCATATTTCTTAAAATCATTATTTTTCTTTAACGAAAATACTGGGATTATAATATCTATTTGGGAAAAATTAAAATATTCTCTTATTTTATTTAATACCTTTTCACTATATAATAAATCTTTTTCTTTTTTTAATCCTAATTTTATTATAAATGGATTTATATATATTTTTCTAAAATATAAAGTTACTCCATAACTATTCTTAAATAAAACAGCACTTATAAGTATAATAATAATATTTATAATCATTCCTGCAATGGGATTAATTATACTTATTAATAACAAAAATACCACAAGCAAGCTTTTTACAATTTCACAAAACAAAGAAAATCCAGGTATAAATCCTAATGATAATTCTAATATTTCAATACAGCTTGCTACAGTTTTTATAATATAACATACAACAACAGATAATATACTTAAAATAATAGTAAATAAAATCATTAAAATACTTTCATTAGATTTATTATCAGGTATATCTCCATATTTTATAATCATATATATATTAATTATTCCAAGAATAACTGGAAATATTACTGCAAGCTTTTTTTCTATTTCGCCTAATGTTATCATTCCAAAAATTTTTGTTCCAGAATTAGATTTTAATATTTTTGTAATAATAAACATTATAGTTACAATAGTTAACACTATTGGATTTCCTGCTAAAGTTTCTTGCATATTAAGAGGTTTTCCAAAAAGATTATTTAAGTTTTCACATAATCCTATAATTATAATTCCTAAATATGGTTCACATGCTACTATAGCAATTCTAAAATAAGGTCCTGCTATTTTATAAGCTGAAAGAGCAAAAGCACCTTCAATTATACTGCCAGCCATAGGCACTCTCCTTAATTAAAATAATAAACCCTAGCTTCGTAAGCTTTTAACTTAATATCCTTTGAATTTTTGTCTAAATCTTCACAAGAATAATTAGATATTAGAAGTTTTGCATCCTTATTTAATAATTCAGCTGGAATTTCTGCAGAAGTTACATTCTTAGTAAAATTACATAAAACTAAAAGCTTTTTATTTTCTAATTCCCTAATATATGCAAATATTTCTTCGCTCTCTTCTAATATTGGCTTATAATTGCCATAAACAATTATATCATTTTCCTTTCTAAGTTTTATTAACTTTTTATAATAATTAAATACTGAATTACTGTCACTTACTTCATTTTGTGCATTTATTTTAACATAATTTGGATTAATAGTCATCCAAGGCTTACCAGTTGTAAATCCGGCATTTTCATCATCAGACCACTGCATTGGTGTTCTTGCATTGTCTCTACTTTTATATCTTAAGTAACTCATCATTTTTTCCTTTGATACTTTACCGCTACCTACTAATTCATTATATGCATTTATACTTTCAATATCATTATATTCATCTATAGAATTGAAATAAATATTAGTCATTCCAAGTTCTTCGCCTTGATATATATATGGTGTTCCTTTCATCATATGAAGACATGTACCAAGCATTTTTGCACTAACTTCTCTATATTCATCACTATCGTTACCAAATCTTGATACTGCTCTTGGCTGATCATGATTATTCCAAAAAAGACTATTCCAAGCTTCTCCTTCAAGTTCAGTTTGCCATTTTCCCATAACTTCTTTTAATTTAGTTAACTTAACAGGTTCATCATTCCACTTATAATCTTTATTATTATCTAAATCCATATGCTCAAATTGAAATACCATATTAAGTTCATTTGAATCAAACCCTGCATATTTTTTAGCTTCATCTATAGTAACCCCTGCTGTTTCTCCCACTGTCATAATATCGTATTTTGACAATACTTCCTTATTCATTTCTTTTAAAAACTCATGTACTCTTGGTCCATGAATTGAATATGGCCCAAAATCACCATTTTTTCCATCAGGGAATTTTTGATCTTTTGATATCATACTTATTACATCCATTCTAAAGCCATCAATTCCCTTATCAAGCCACCATTTCATCATATCATATATTTCATTTCTTACTGTTTCATTTTCCCAGTTTAAATCTGGTTGTTTCTTTGAAAACAAGTGAAGATAATACATGTTAGTATTTTCATCATACTGCCATGCACTTCCTCCAAATATAGACCCCCAATTGTTAGGTTCTTTTCCATCTTTACCTTCTCTCCATATATAATAATCTCTATATTTATTATCCCTTGATTTTCTACTTTCAACAAACCACTTATGTTCATCTGATGTATGGTTAACAACAAGATCCATTAATATTTTAATGTTTCTTTTATGTGCTTCATTAAGAAGTTTATCAAAATCCTCCATAGTACCAAATTCATCCATAATATCTCTATAATCACTTATATCGTATCCATTATCATCATTAGGTGATTTATATACAGGTGATAACCATATTACATCAATTCCTAATTCCTTTAAATAATCAAGTTTGCTTGTTATACCATTAATATCTCCAATACCATCTCCATTACTATCCTTAAAACTTCTTGGATATATTTGATATACAACACTTTCTTTCCACCATTTTTTCTCCATAATATTCTCCTTAAAATGAATAATATATTTTATACTAATTGTATATTTAAATTATACATTATTCTTTTACTATTCTGCCATCTTTTTATACTATTATGTTTTTTATAAAAAAACATTGAACCTAAGTATTTTTAGGTTCAATGCTTTACAAATGATTTTTTTCTTTAATTCTAAAAGCACTTCTTCACTGCTTCCTTTTACCACCTATGCAATGGCTATCATAATTTTAACTTTTTTTATTAATGATTTGTTTTCCATATATAGAATCAGCACCACTAAATATGTAAGCAATTGCACATACAATAAAATAATATGGCATATATGTAAATCCAAAAACTTCTGCACCTATAAATATAGGTGCTATAAATGTATTAGTTGCAGCAGAAAATACTCCTATATATCCAAGGGCTGCACAAAACTCAATTGGGATCCCTAGTATTAAGGCAAGTACTGCTCCAAGGCTTGAACCTATTGCAAAAAGAGGCGTAACTTCCCCTCCTTGAAAACCAATTGCTAATGTAAATACAGTAAATATAAGTTTTAAAATCCAATCAAAGTAATATATATCCCCTCTATTAAAGCTTAATTCTATAAGGTTTGTTCCAAGACCTCCATAACGTCCTTTAATTATGATTATTAATAATGCTGATAATATAAGTGACATAAAAAATATTTTTTTATATTTATTTTCAATTTTTTTGTTAAAAAATGATTTTAACTTTTTTAAAGAAAGGGCAAATAATTTTCCTACTAGTGCAAAAGCAAAACTTATCAAAATTAATTTAATTATAAAGGGAGCATTAACACTAATTTCCGATGATAAATTAAAAGAAAACTTTTCAAGTCCTAACATACTTGAAGTATAACTTGAAGTAAAAGCTGATATTATAGCTAAAATTAATGCATCATATTTAATTACACCAATAAACACTACTTCTAGTG
>JAAYQS010000078.1 GCA_012519155.1 Clostridiales bacterium | reverse complement strand
GATAAATTTTTATTTGCCATAAATACTATTTAAATGATAACCTCATTAATATATTTATTGTCTTAATAGGCAAAAAAGTGGAGGTTAGGGATGAAACAAGAAATTATTAATGATATTTTATGTCAAATGATACCACATTTATCTAATGATCAAGTGGCACTTTTAAAAAATGTATTGGAAGGTGCGATGCTTAAGTCATGTGCAAATGCAGAGGAAGTTGATGATACTTTGGTGGATAGTTTTATTGCAGCGAAAAGGTTAGAGGGATGTTCTGAAAGGACATTAGCATTTTATAAAAATACAATTGATAAAATGCTTACAACAATATCTAAGAGCATAAAGGCAATTACAACAGAAGATTTAAGAAAGTATCTTTCTGAATATCAGAATAACAATTCTGTAAGCAAAGTAACCATTGATAATATAAGAAGAAATCTATCTAGTTTTTTTTCATGGTTAGAGGATGAGAATTACATATTAAAGAGCCCGGTTAGACGTATTCATAGAGTTAAAGCAGTAACATCAGTTAAGGAAACATATTCTGATGAGGATTTAGAACGCTTACGTGATGGATGTACAGAAAAAAGAGACTTGGCTTTAATAGATATACTTGCTTCAACTGGCATGCGTGTTGGGGAGCTTGTAAGGTTAAATCGTTTTGATATTAATTTCAACGAGAGAGAATGTGTAGTTTTCGGAAAAGGTGATAAGGAAAGAATAGTTTATTTTGATGCTAGAACTAAAATACATCTTCAAAATTATCTTGATTCAAGAAATGATGATAATCCAGCTTTATTTGTAGGATTAAAAGCACCATATGACAGATTAACCATTGGCGGCGTAGAAACTCGAATAAAGAAATTAGGTGATAAGTTAGAAATAGATAAAGTGCATCCACATAAATTTCGTAGGACTATGGCTACAACAGCAATAGATAAAGGAATGCCTATAGAGCAAGTTCAGAAATTGTTAGGACATGAAAAAATAGATACAACATTAAATTATGCTATGGTTAAGCAGAGTAATGTAAAGAATGCACATAGAAAATATATAGGGTAGGTGATTTAATGGAATTTACCAAAGTTACATTAGGATATATATCAAAAGGAAAGGGACAATATGGTATTGGTGCATCAGCTGTTGAATATTCGAAGGATTTATATACATATCTTAGAATTACGGATATTAATGATGATGGAACACTAAATTTTTCAAATTTAAAATCTGTTAATGATGAAAAAGCTAGTAAATATGTATTAGAGCCTAATGATATTGTTTTTGCTAGAACTGGTAATAGCACTGGAAGAAACTACTTTTATGATGGATCCGATGGTACTTTTGTTTATGCAGGATTTCTCATAAAATTCAGTATAGATCCTGAAAAAGTTAATCCGAAATATGTTAAATACTATTGTTTGTCAGATATATATAAAAGGTGGGTACAAGGGCATTCAACAGGAAGTACAAGAGGAAATATAAATGCCCAAACATATGCAAATATGGAGATTGTATTACCACCCAAAGAACAACAAGATAAATTAGTTAAAATATTAGATAATTTAGAATCAAAAAGGAAAATCAATAATGAGATAAATAGGAATTT
>JAAYQS010000077.1 GCA_012519155.1 Clostridiales bacterium | reverse complement strand
TTTACAAATAGCTTTTTACTAAAAAATTGAGAGGTAACTAGATGCAAAATAAATTAATATTGGATCTATGTCAATATAGTAGACATAAAAAATCGAAATTTAAGCAGTTTCTCTTGCTAATACTTCACATTGATTCGGAGTCATATAATTTATGGAAACATGTATTCTTTTGGAGTTATACCATCCTTCAATATAGGCAAATATTTCCAACGTTGCTTCCTTAAAATCTTTATATTTCTTTGTATACACTTCCTCTTTTTTCAGACTGGCATGAAATGATTCTATACATGAATTATCATATGGGCAGCCTTTTTTACTAAATGATTGAGTTATATTGTAAGCGTAAAAAATTTTACGTATGGTAACAAGATATCTCTGATGATAAAATAAACTCAGATAGTAAAAATACTTACTGTCTGAGTTACAATTTAATATTTATTATGAAGATTTAAGTTTCAATTCCTCTAGAATTGTATCGGACCAAGGCATCAATTCTAATAATAAATCTTTTTCTATAATTTCCATATTTGATAAATGATCAAATAAATAAATTAAGTACCTTTCTATTTTTAGATTATTAGCTTTAGCTGTCTCTATTATACTATATATCGTTGCACTTGCCCTTGCTCCTTTAGCAGTATTAGCAAATAGCCAATTTTTTCGGCCAATTACAAATGGCTTTATTGAACGTTCTGCTGCATTATTATCAATTTCTAAAGAACCATCTTCTAATATGTTCTTCATTGTTGGAACTGTTTTTCGAGCATATTCTAAAGCTTTTCCTAGGGGACTTCTTGGAAGTGCATTCTTAATTTCTGTATTAATATATTCCTCAAAATCTTCTAGAAGTGGCTTTAATTCTTTTAATCTAATTTCATAACGTTTCTTATAGTAATCATCAGTATTACTATAGTTTTCTCTCAAATGTCTTTCAAAATTATAAATTTTTTTACACCAATTAAACCCTATAATTGCTCTTGAATTTTTTAGGGTTTCCTTATTTAAATCAGCTACAATTTCATGAAATTTTCTCCGTATATGAGCCAAACAATATATCCTTTTTACATTTTCAACCTTATTGTACCCCTGGCACCCATCGGTTTGTAGGAATCCACTAAAGCCTTTCAAAAATTCCCTAGGACAAGAACTAGATCGCGTTTTTTGATAATCATAAAGAATTATAGGCTTTTTAATAGTTCCAGTTCTATAAATCCACATATATTTTTTAGCTTTAGACTCACTTCCGTTTTTTCACTTGTAGAAGAGAAAATCTTTCTATTTCTATTAGCTAATTGAGCTTTTAAGAATGCAACTTCATTTTGCAAATTATTAATTTCAGCTTCTTTTTCATTAAGTTTCTTTTCCATTTCAGTTATTAAAGATTTTGTTTTTTCATCTAATTGATTTTCTAAAATTTCGCCCTTCATTTCACTACCTCTATTATACCATAAAAACCCTTTGTTTTCAAAGGGTTTCGGACATTTCGCAATGTATTTTTAATAGCAATTTTTTTGAGTAACAGGCTTAAATTTTGATGTATTTCTAATTTCATAACCTTTTAATAGCCATTTAAGTTCTTCCTTATTTACCTTGAGTGCTTCTTCTGGATTCTGAGGCCATTTAAAGTGACTATGTTCTAATCTGTAATAGTAAAGCCAGAAACCTTCATCAAAGTGCAATATTTTTAACTTATTCATTTGTTTATTGCAAAACACAAACAAAACATTATCAAAGGGATCTAGCTTCATTTCATTTTGTACTATCATAACTAATCCATCAATACTTTTCCTTAAATCCGTAATGCCGCAGGCTAGATAAACAGTCTTAACTTTATTAATATTAAACATTTAACATCAAATCCTTAATTATAGAATTAATAAGAACTGTTTCACTAGCAGGTATAGATATTTTAGCAACTCCAATAGTTATCTTTATTTCTGATGATAACTTAGAAGATATATTTTCCTTGATAATTTCTTCTTTATCATTTAAGTGAATAGCTTGAAATACAGTTTTTTGATTATCCTCATTATTAATTCTTCTTTTATGATAAAAAAATTGACCTTTATTAAAATTATTCTTAATACAATAGTCTTTTATAGATATATCCTTGTTTTCTTTATAATAAAGATTAACAGCTTCTTCCCACTCTTTATTAGTTAATTTCTTATACATAAAAATCCTCCATAAAATTAATGTTTACTTAATTTTACTAGGAGGATTATAATTTATGTAGACGCGAAATCTTTGACGCTTACATTTAACTCTATTATTCTAGTATTTCTTTTTATGCAGTTAATCATTTAATAATTATGCATCTATATTTATGATTCTATTTTCTTTTATAAAAATACACTATCAATAACATAATCTTTAATCTTATTAATAATTACTTATTAATTTTTTTGCTTCTTCATATTTTTCGATAAACTTTATATCTCCATTCTTTTTACATCGTTCAATTTCTGATTCTAAAGCTTTTAAAATACGTTCTTTAGAAATTATCTTGTAATCCTTAACTAATTCCTCATCATTAAATTCTGGATATTCCCAATCTAAGTAAAACTTTTTATCCTTTGTTATTCCATAAGTTAATGTTTCAATTGGTCCTAATGAATACTTATTTATAATTACAATATTACCATCTTTGTCTGGTTCAAGCGTTGGAATATCATATAAAAATCTATCCAAATTTTAGTCCTCCTTTATTTATAAGTATAATAATAATCATCATATAATCCACAACATGCATCCATACCTTCATTACCTTTCATTGCTGACTCTATAATTTGTAAATCTGATTTGCCAGGGTTACCATTAATACCATGCTTTAATTGTTCATATGTGACACAATGTTCTTTAGCCTGATTATAAAGTTCAATATCTGATATTTTACCATTTTCATCAATATAGGATGATAACCTATTAGCATTTCTCTTCTCAACTAGAGTCTTTGCTATTTCTACATCTGAATGCCCATCTGCCCTCATTGAATTTACTAGCTCTCTATATCCATCATTTTCTATATGATATCGTAACCTGTTCTCACGAAACTTAGCTACTACATCAGAGTCAGTCCAATCATATTTTACGAATTTTTTTAAACTTCCTATATCATTAGGTCTATATCCATATACCGCATTAGTATCTTCAACAGCATCTAATAAAACTTTTGGGCTATCTGATGGATTATGTTTATATTGAAATTTAGCTTGTCCTACCCCCTTAATTGCAGAACTTTCTTTAGCTATCTTGCTTCCATCTTCTGCTTTATCTACACTCTTTACTGTTTTTGCTGCATCTTCTACTCCATCTATTCCTTTTGCAGACTTTGCTCCACTTACTTTCTTTAATAGCAGAACCTGTGCTACCTCTCCCACTACATAACCACC
>JAAYQS010000076.1 GCA_012519155.1 Clostridiales bacterium | reverse complement strand
TATTATTTGCGATTGTCAGTCGCTAACATTTTAACATAGGAGGTTTTTTCTTTATAGTCTTTCTATTTTCTGGGCAGAGCTAAAGCCATATTCTCCACTAGCAGAGCTTAGTGGTTTTATAGACAACAAAAATAAAAAGTGCCAAGAATTTGCATCTAGACACTTTTTATTCAGGAAACATTACATATCCTAGAATTTTTTCTTTCCTACTCTAATCTTTATATCATCTTCAGTTGGTTCTGATTTTTCCTTTATTAAATTTCCTTTTTCATCCCATTCTTTTAATGTTAAACATACACTATATTCATATCTGCCTTCCGATTTTAATATGCCATTATTATACCAATTCTTTTCTCAATGCCAAAAGTTCTTCCTCTTTGCATATACTGCATACTCTTTACTTTTCCATCATTATAAAACTTAATAAAATCCCCATCCGAAAAACCATTTTTATAAAAACAATAATATGCCAAATTTCCATTTGGATAAGTTTCATAGGTTAATCCTGTAAATGGTTTTCCACCTGATTCTTTTGAGTTATCTAAAATTCTATCACTTAAATATTCTTGTTCTAAAATATCATCATCAAAATCTATTCCATTCTTTAAGACATACTCTTTTGTCAATATTTTATTTTCCATACTTTAACCCCTCCATGAGCTAACATTGCTTCATTTAAGGCATATACTTCCTATTGCTTCATTATATTGCTTTAAATCACTTACTATTGAACTTAATATTCCATATTATGCAGTTACATACCTCTAAATTATGCATTCTATTTCCAACCATTAGCTTCTAAAAATTTATCTGGTATTCTTAATTCTAATTGCTCTATGGTTATTATTATCATCAACAACATTATTTATTTCAGAACTCCCAATTTTATTTTTCATACGCCCTCTTAACTCTATTATATTCAGAACTTTCTCTAGCTATTTTGCTTTCATTTATATTATTAAGTACTCTTTCTCTTAATGCAAGCCTTCCTTCTGTTGTATTTGTAACCCACTCTACATTTTCAGCTCCATACTTTTCTATGCAACATCTTCTGCTTTATCTACATTCTTTACTGTTTTAGCTACATCATAATTTTATAACTCTCTCAATATTTTATCAGCTCTTAATCTATCAATAAAATCATCTAATGCTTCTTCCTCATCTGAATAAATATCTTGTGAATTTGTAATCTTACTCGCTCTCTCATCTGTTACATAAACAATCCATTTATCATTCTCATACCTTAATACAACTTCATTTTCTCTATTATTCCTTCCTTCATTCAAATTATAATCTTGTAATTTCTCATCATGTATAATTTTTATTGCCTCGTTTATATTCATACTCTATCCTCCTATTTGATTTCCTTAAGCAGACCTAATCTTTCTAATTGTTCAACCGTAAGACTAAATTCATATTGAATTGCTCCTCCTTTTCCCAACCTTCGACAGCAGCAGCATTTCCTTTATATGACACAATCCTACTATAGTCTCCTTTATAATATTTTCTTACTGTAGCTTCAATCTCAGTTTTTAACTTTATATCTGTACATTTTTCAACATACTTTTTAATTTTTGTAAAATCTCCCACAACTTCATATTGGTGATAATTCGATAAATCTTCTACATATGGTAATGAACGCTGAGTATACGAATACGATTTTCCATTAATTACAGGAGATGTATATCTACCATTAGCATTACCATATCTATCAATTACATCTCCAATTTTAGGATTAAACTGCTGTTTTATTGCAGTTCCATCAGCATTTAACGTATATCCACCTTCCGGAGCTTTACTCCAATTAATTGAACCATCAAGATATAACACTGATGAATTCTTTGGAATTTGAATACCCTCTGGCCATTTACCCTCTTTTAAAAACTTGTTTGCCACATCTTTGTTTACATTTTTTACTAAATAATTATATAATTCATCAATACTACATTCAGATTTTCTCCATAGGTTAACAGTCTTAACAACATCTCCTGCTTTATCTACACTCTTTACTGTTTTTGCTGCATCTTCTACTCCATCTATTCCTTTTGCAGACTTTGCTCCACTTACTTTCTTTAATAGCAGAACCTGTGCTACCTCTCCCACTACATAACCACC
>JAAYQS010000075.1 GCA_012519155.1 Clostridiales bacterium | reverse complement strand
TCCTTCTCCTTTATGTTATTTTCTATTCCTTTTTCATAATCCTTAATTATTGCTTCTTTGTTGTTCTTTAATGCCATAATGTAATCTCCTCCATTATCTTTATATTCCTTAACTTTATAGCCTTCTTTTTCTACATCACGATTAATTTTATTTATAATTTCTGTATCATCATTTAAATTGCATCTTAAAGCCATTTCATAAGCATCTATATATATTTGTATGTCGTGTTTAGAATTTTCTGTCATCATAAAATTCAAGTATTCCTGTTCTTTACTATTAAGGTTTAACGCCCAATCTAATGCATTTGTCTTTTCACTTCTGCCACATAATCTTTTCATAACATTTAGTTCACTTTTAGTTTTCTTTTCTAGTTCTCTCTGTTGCCTTCTTCTTTCAGATCTATTTATTTTAATCACCTTCCTCTATAGATTAATCCACCAATCAAAAACTTCTTCTGCATTTTTCCATGTTGTTTCTAATCCTTTTTGTTCTCTCATTTTTAACATTTTTGTAAATGCTCTTAAATAGTTTTCTTTATATTTAGGAAATCTCTTAAAATCTTCTAACATTCCTTTTTTGCCTTTTTGTGGGCATCCAATACAACCAACTCTCTTAAGTCCCATATCATATAATGGATTATGTTTTAATTTGTATAATTTATGAAATTCCCATACTTCTGTTTCTGTCCAATCTATAATTGGATTTACTGTAACAGTATGATTCTTATAACACATTTCAGTTAATTTTCTGTTATTTTTTCTTCCAGAACTTTCAGCCCATCTAACGCCTAATACTTTTACTCTACCTTCTCCACCATATTCTTTTAATTCTTTGCAACAATATCGCATAAGCCTTGTTGGTGGTACTCCTTGTTTCTTTATTAGTTCCCATATTGATGTTTTAGGGTAATCTATAATTGTATCTGGATAAGTTCGCCTAATATATCTTACTGTTTGCGGAGCATCTGCTGTTGTATGTTGATGATGTAATTCATATTTAACATTTGCTAGTTCACATAATTTAATAATTACATCAGAATCTTTTCCTCCACTTATTGCTACATAGTAAGGTCTATCTTTTGGCTCAAACATCTGTAATCTTTCTATTGCAATATCTACCTTATTTCTGCCTTTAAAATCTAATTGATTTATCATAACTACCACTACATAAAAAATCTTGTAGCGGAAGTAGCTAAGCACCTTCAGTAAGGCATCCGTACTACTTTACATATAAACGTTAATAAATACTTATTATATAACCTGGTCTACCAGGATCAGTTATGTTTATCTCCTTTCTTTCTCATATTTGATCACCTGTTTTAATTATTGGGGAGCTATTAACTCCCCTAGGAAAACTTACAATATCCAGTTAAGACTTGTTTAGGCTCTTAACTTTTTTTGAAATCCTTGCTACCGTAAGTTTATTTATTTAAAGATGCTTGGCATCAATAAATCATTTTTTTATTTTTTCTCCTGATTTTCTGCAATTCGTAGTAATCTATAAATCCATACTTATTGCCATATTTTAAGCTCCTACATACAAGTTTTAATTCTTCATCATATCTAGCATTAAATAGCTTTAATTTTATGTTAAATACATCTGTGAGTATTCCCTTAACATCTACTACATAGCTTGTACCATCTAGCTTATACACTCTAAAATCAGCTTTATATGTTATTGGTCTGTATGTTTTGCCGCTTTTCCTAAATCCCTCCTGAAGAATAAACTGTGGCTGCAATTCAAAATTAAGTATTTCTCCTTTTGCCTTTCTTATCTTTAGTACTTCATAATATTTTGCTTCATCTTTGCTATCAAAAGTTATTCCATCTACAACTATTTTTTGATTATGATATTTGTTCATCAGGAGAAGTCACCTTCCCTCAAATATCTCCATTCTCCATTTTCTTTAACATCTATCTTGTAATCTAATGGTGCTACTGCATCTGACTTAGTAAATGCTTCTAAATATCCATTTTCATGCTCTGCTACAATCATGTGTCCTAAAATTTGTTTGATTGTGTATTTCTGTAACTTACCTTTCTTGGTTCCAATTGCTACTTTTCCATCTGTAGTCATTGGAATTTTTCTAAGTTTATCTCCTACTTTCATTTGCCCTCCTGACTTTACATAATAAATAATTATGTAAATTAATTTTTGTATTAAAATGTCTTATTTAATTCTGATTTTATCCATGCTAATTGACTTCTAAGTATCTCTAACTCCTTTTCACAATATCTTAAAGAGTTTCTACAAGTTTCATAATTTACATCTGCTACATCTCTTTCTAGCCTTAATCTTGCTACTTCTTCATTTCCTCTTGCTAAGTCTGGAATTATTGTTACTTTATATCCTTCTAACTTTAGTCTTGCTATTTCTTTTTGTAATGCTACTCTATATTTTTCTTCTGCAGCTGTTTTCTTAAGTCCTAATGTTTTATACTGCATATTTCCTTGTTGCATTGCTCTTAAACATTTATTCATGTTGTCTATAATTTGTTGTGGATTAATTATTATCACCTTCTATTACTAATCTACCGCCAATACACGCCCTTATTACACTTTCTCTTATATATTTATCCTTTGATTTTTGAACGGTCTTTAAAAGCCTATCTAGTGCCTTCTCGCTAATCTGTAATACTTCCTTAATTTCTTCCCTAGTTAAGTATTGCTTGTCCCATAACATTTCTAGCTTATTCTGAAAGCTTAGCTTTAGCTTTTGGTCTAATTGATGCCCTTGCTTTCCATGTACTCCTTTAGTGCCTCT
>JAAYQS010000074.1 GCA_012519155.1 Clostridiales bacterium | reverse complement strand
GCTAGTCGGGAATTTACGACTGTGGAGTATCATATCAAATGCAAGTAGTTTTTATAACAAAAGCAGATACATTGAAACAGTAAAATTCTTGAAATGTTTATATTTGATTACATTTTAAGTAGCAGAAATGAAATGATTCAAACTTTTGTTAATATGTTTAAACTAGAATTTATGCAAAACGCTTTTATGGCTGGAATTATTATTTCCATATTATGCCCTGTTATAGGACTATTTATTGTACTTAGAAGAAATTCAATGATTGGAGACACTCTATCTCATTCATCCTTTGCTGGGGTTGCCATAGGTCTTGTATTTGGAATAAATCCTATATTTTCTGCATTTTTATTTACAACTGCTTGTGCATTAATAATTGAAGCGCTTAGAGGATCCTTTAAAAAATATGCAGAACTTGTAATGTCTATTGTACTTACATTTAGTTTAGGAATTGCAATTATATTAATAAGTACAGGAAAAGCTACAGCTAAGGTTAATTCAATCTTATTTGGAAGTATTCTTACTGTGTCAAAAACAGATTTGCTTATTATAGCTATTGCAGGTCTTATATGCATGATAATTCTTGCAATTATATATAATAAACTTATATATGTTACATTTGATGAAGATGGTGCGAAAACTGCAGGTATAAACACAAAATTTGTAAATTACTTATTTACATTACTTGTTGGAACTACAATATCTTTATCAATTAATATAATGGGAATATTGGTTGTTTCTTCAATTCTTGTTGTTCCTGTTGCTACTGCAATGCAATTTAAAACAAACTTTAAAAAAACACTTATTTTTTCTATAATAATAGGCTTTATTGACATAATAAGTGGTTTAATTCTTTCTTACATATTTAATACTGCTCCAGGTGGAACTATAGCATTAGTTTCTGTTTTTATGCTTGTTATTTTCCTTATTATTTCAAAAAAAACTATATAAAAAAAGTAATTAAGAAAGCAATTTACTTTCTTAATTACTTTTTTTATTTATACAATCCTTACATACTCCATTCATAACAAGATTATGTTCTGTAAGTGTAAATCCTGTTTCCTTTTCTACTATTTCTTCAAATTGCTTCATTGGACATGGGATTTCAACTTCTTTATGACATACACTACATCTTAACATATGTTTATGCTCTTTGCCTTTTAACTTATAAGAGCATATTCCATCTGTATTAGAAAATTTATCTACTATATTTTTTTCTTCAAAAGATTCTAAACATCTATAAACAGTACTTAAATTAATATTAAGACCTGAACATCTGCATTTTTCATATATTTCTTCTGCAGATAAACTTAATTTAGAATAAGATAACATTTCTAAAATAGCAATTCTTGCTTTTGTAACTTTTAATCCCCTGCTTTTCAATAATTCTTTAAATTCCATAAAAAAGCCTCACTATCTTTTATTTCTTAATTACATTATATCATATTTTGTCTACATTAATTACACCTAAAATGCGGCCTTTATTGCCATAACAATTAAAATAATACCCCCTAAATAATTAGAATATTTAGAAATGATACTTATTTTTCTTACAAGTTTACTTATTATAAATGATATAATACATAATATTGATGTTATAAGTCCCATGATTATGCAGTAACAAATTATAACTGACACATATTTAATTTCAGAAAGTACAGTAAATCCAACTGCTAAAGCATCAATGCTTACAGATATTCCAAGAAAAATTATAACTCCATTTTTTTTAGTTAAATTATTATTTTTCCTTTTACCATCATAAATCATTAACCCCCCTACTATTGCTAATACTATTGCTAATACTTTTTCTGGAATAACCATTACATAATTATTAAAATAAAATCCTAAAATTCCTCCTATAAGTGATAAAGCAAATTGAAAAAAGCCAAATATCAAAACTACTTTTGACCTTAATTTTTTATTTCTGCAGTTATCATTACTTATAGCAATACTTAAACTTACTGAAAAAGCATCCATAGCTAATGCTATACCTATAAAAACAACCTCTAAAAGAGTCATATTTTTACCTTTCACTATTATTATTATGATAATATATGACAATATAAATTTTTTAGAACTAAATTTTAATTATAAACACTTTATTATTATTTTTATTTATTGTATAGTAATTATGAATGTTATTTAAGTTTAAAACCAAAGGAGAGATATAGTCTATGTCAAATTGTATAGTAGCTCAATCTGGTGGACCTACTTCAGTAATTAATTCTAGTGTTGTAGGATTAATTCAAGCTAATAAAGATTTAAAAGTTTATGATAAAATTTATGGAGGCTTAAACGGAATAGAAGGTATTTTATCTAGTAAAATTATAAATTTATCTGATTTTGATTCAAAGGATATAATAGATTTCAAATATACACCATCATCTGGACTTGGATCTTGTAGATATAAAATGAAAGAAATTTCCGAATCTACTGACGAATATGATAAACTTCTTAAAATATTAAAAGACTTAGATATAAAAACATTTTATTATATAGGTGGAAATGATTCTATGGACACCACTGCTAAATTAGGCAAATACTCGAAAGATAATAATCTTGATATTAATTTTGTAGGTATTCCTAAAACTATCGATAATGATTTAATGTATACAGATCATACTCCTGGTTTTGGAAGTGCAGCTAAGTTTATAGCAACATCTGTTTTAGAAACATACCTTGATTCTTCTGTCTATAAAAATAATGGAATATTTATATTAGAAACTATGGGAAGAGACACAGGATGGCTTGCAGCTTCTGCTTGTGCAGCTAGATACTTTGGTGAACCTGTAGCTGATTTTATATATCTTCCAGAGGTTGCTTTTGATAAAGAAAAATTCTTAAAGGATGTTCGTGCTAAATTTCAAGAGCAAAATCAAGTTTACATAGTTGCATCAGAAGGATTAAGAGATAAAAATGGTAATTTTCTTACTTCTATACAAAGCACATCACATGATAATTTTAATCATGCACAACTTGGAGGAGTTGCAGCATATTTAAGACAACTTATTTTAGAAGATGGAATTACATCAAGAGTAAAAGCCCTTGAACTTGGAGTTCTTCAAAGATGTGCTATGCATTGTGCTTCTACTACTGATGTTGAAGAGGCCTTTAGAGCTGGATATGAGGCATTAAAAGCTGGGCAAAACGGAAAAAATGGTTATATGGTTGCAATAAATCGTGATAGCAATTTTCCATACACAATCTCTTATTCATTAGTTGAATCTTCTAAAGTAGCTAACAATGTCAAATACTTTCCTATTGAATGGATTAATGAAGAACAAAACCATGTATCAAAGGAAGCCTATCAATATTTTAAACCATTAATTGATGGTACTCCAAAATACAAGATTTTTACTAAATAGATTTTTTAAGAGAGACTTTTCTTTAAATAGTCTCTCTTATTTTACATTTTCTTTGAAATATTATCTACAGCCTCTAAAAAATAATCTACCTCTTCTTTAGTATTATAAATTCCAAAACTAATTCTAAGCATTCCTGGCATTCTTTCATTTGGATTTTTTATAAATGCACCTGCAGCCTTTTCAGATATATGCATAAGTCTTCTGCAATATGGATGAGCACAAAACCATCCCTGTCTTATAGCAATTCCATAATCCTTTGCTAAAATTTCTGCTGCTAATTGATGATATAATGTTCCTATATTGAATACTATAATACCTACTGAATCATAAATATTATTAACATCCCAATCTCCATATTGATTTATTTTTGGAATTTTACTTAATCCTTCAATCATTCTCTTTTTTAATTCTAATTCATTTTTATGAATATTGGAAAATCCTATTCTATCAAGGACCTCTAAAGCACTTATCATTCCTAGTACTCCAAAAAAATTAGGTGTTCCTGCTTCGTCCCTTTCTGGTGATAATAAATATTCCACTTCATTATCCATTACAAAATTTACAGTTCCTCCACCTTCACTACATGGAATATTAGAATCAAAATCCTCTTTAGTTCCTATAATAGCTCCTGAGCCAAATGGTGCATACAATTTATGGGAAGAAAACACAAGAAAATCTATTTTTTGTTCACTTGTATTTCCTGACATATTTACCTTCATATGTGGCACAAGTTGTGCACCATCTACTATTATTTTAGCATTATATCTGTGGATAATTTCTGCTGCCTTGTGGATATCATTAACATATCCAGTTACATTAGAAGCACCTGTCATAGTAACATATTTAACTTTTCCCTTATATTTTATTAGTTTTTCCTCAAGTTCACATAATTGTAACCTACCATTTTTATCCACTTCTATATAATCTACCATACATGCTTCTCTCCAAGGAAGGTCGTTAGAATGATGTTCCATTCTTGTAGATATTATAATATCATCTTTGCTTTTAATTAATATTTTTGCAAGTTTATTAATTCCGTCTGTTGTATTTGAAACATATACTACTGTATAATCATCTTTATTTGGAACATTAAAATAATTTAAAATATAATTTCTTGATTCTAAATATAATCTTGTAGTTATTTCTGATTTATGACCAGTACCTCTTCCTATAGAACCATAATAATCACTATATTTTATTATATTATCTATAACTTCTTTAAAGGTAGGTGTGGTAGCAGCATTATCAAAATTTATTGATCTTACTTCACTACCATCTCTAAGTATCACCTTTGAATCTATTCCTAATATAATATCATCAAAATCACTCTTCATAACAAATTCCTCCTTAATTTAATATATTCTAAGAATAGTTTTATCGTTCTATTAAATTAAAAGTAATATTTTCTATAAACATAAATATATATTTATAATAAAAGGCTTACTAGGAGGTAGTAACATGATTCCAAGTGAAGATAATAACTTCAAAAATAAATCTATTGAAGACTTAAAATTTGTACCATTTAAAGATGCTTTAAATCTTCAGTCACCAGTAATGGTAAATAATGATGATAATAATTTGAATTCCCAAGAAGAAGGAATATATACTTTTCCACAAGGTTCTAAAAATAATAATGAGCTTTACTCTTATAATGAATCAAGAAAATTAAGATGCCCTAGCGATATTATAAAAGATATTAAAATGAATTTTGATGATGACCTAATACGTGAAGGTTCTAGTATAAAAATTGATAAAATATTTGATGAGATTAAAAATTTAAGTCCAGGGACATTAACTCTTATGGAAGCTTATAATATCCCCTTTCCTATTGCAAAATTAATCGGACGAAGATTTATAAAACTAACCTTAGATTTAAATAAAGGAGTAGATAATAAATGAACATACAAAAAAATTCATTACCTAATCTAAATTGTAACATACGTTTTTTAAATTCAGCATCCTCTAGCAATTTAGACATATATTTAAATAAAAAGCTTTTTATAGATGGATTTTCCTTTGGAAAAGTAACTAGTTACAGAAATATTCCATCTGGAGAATATTTACTTGAAATATATAACTCTGGCGATAAATCGGAAGTCTTATATAGTGAAGAAGCTGTTTTTTTACCTCAAAGTAGCTTTACTATGAATATCATAGTTTTAGAAAGTGCTTTATCGGTTTTTACAATAATTGATGGTTTTCCAATAACTATATCCGAAAATTCCTTTTTGCGATTTATTAATTTTTCACCAGATTCTCCACTGTTAACTCTTTCATTATCAAATGAAGAAGCTATTTTTTCCGGAGTACAATATATAGAAAATACTCGATATGTAAAATTAAAGCCTGGTCTTTATGACTTTTTATTAACAGAAACTGAAGCAGCAGAAGGATTTAAAAAATTTATAAGTTCTAAAACTTTAAAAAAAGGCCACTTCTATACTATTTATATAATAGGACAAATTTATGGAAATCCCAAATTAGGTTATCTATTTTTAGAAGATGGCATATAACAAAGTATTTAACTTATGCATTAATTAAGCTAGTGCAATATATAGAACCTATTAAAATGGCTTAAACACTAGCTTTATATCAATTTATTTTTTAATATAAATTAATAAAAATTACATTATTTTATTCTATAAGGGGCAAAAAAAGGGGCAAAATTTATATATCATTAACACTTGAGTTATCTAGCTTAGGTGTTATTTTTTATGTTCTAAAAAGGGGCAAAATCCAAAATTGGTTTTTGATAACATACCTCTTCTTATTAATTGCTCTTCATAGGCTCTCATATATGCCCTTGAAAAGTTTTATTAGTATAATTAATCCTCTAAAAATACACTAGCCTTAAAATGCCTAATAAAGCCTTAATGTGACTTTATCAGAAGAGGAATAACAAACCTTTTCTTTTTTGTATTATAAATATTTTCCCCAACTTGCTGGGGAGTTCTTCACTTATAGAGGTGGGAGAAATATTTCGCACACTTGTGTGCGAATAAGTCCTTTCCCAACTTGCTGGGAATAAATCTTTCCCCACTTATGGAGAAAAGCTAATTTTAAAAAATAGAAAATTCCGTTATCTGATATCTAAGTGTTAGTAGTAAAAAAATCATCAGATGCCGCAACATCACTAATAAGTTGAATCAGCACTTCTTGTATTTACAACTGTACTCTTTCGCCAGTTTGTTGGAGAAATCAAATGCATATCAGCACTTTTTTATTTACAACCGTACTAGGAAATACACTTGTTGTATGTTCCACATAAGTGTGGAAAAAGTCAAGTTTTGTCAAGTTCTTATACTTTAATCTTTCGTCAATATAGTTTTTAATATAAGGTTTTTTAAGATTCTTATGCCTTCATTTGCCTTCATTATGCTAACTTTTGCTAAGATTGAAACCATAAAATATTAGTTTGTGTTATCCCTGGAATATTTCCGATTTTGGGTATCCAAAATATACAGTAATTTTTAAAATATTGGGTATCCAAAGTAGTTATTTTTTAGAGTATCCAATTTGGAAGGGTATAAAAATCTTCAAAACTAGCATTTACAAGGCTTATAAGAATTAACATTGTGCAACTTAGTTATGGGTTTAGGGGTCCTGTTACTTTATTTGCTTTTTAGTTTATCGAAAGAAATAGTCGCAGATCAGTTAAAGGGCGTTGCTATTTTGGAAACACCTCTATCTTCTTCATCAACAGGATTAGTTCCAATACAGATAAAAGAATAGGGGAACTTTATAAGAAATTCTGTAATTTTAGATGTGCATATTGTGCATATCAGAAAATGAAGAGGCTTGAAATTTAGATAGCCCAAAAGTAGCGTTTTTAAATAACGTTGCTAAGACAAAAATTACTATTAGTACAGCCGAATTTTCGGCTCTATTCTGGTTTTTAAATAACATTGCTAAGACAAAAATACGATATGCTTAAGTCCTTCCATAGTTTCGGAAATTAATTTCCGAATTACTAAAATGTTAACTTTTGTTAACTTTATATGACTACACCCAAATTTTCGGGGCTACTATTTGCAATAGTACTATTTATTTGATAAAAGGGTGAACGAAATGGCCCCCCTTGAAGGAGGATATTATGCAATAGTCCTATTCATTTTCGAGTAATTTGGGAATTAGCTTATAAATCCCACTTTCTGTTAAGAAATTCTCTCCTGTGTTGTGTAATTTTCTAAAGTGACAATTAGTAACTTTAGAATTTGTTAGCTTGATTACTTGCTTTTCACTCATTCGTGTAATTGCTTTTCTAAAGTCGGTAAAACCGATATTTAAATTTAATAGTTTAATTTTCTAAAGTTTATATTTTGAACATTAGAAAAATATAATGCTATACTTATTCAATGTGCTATAATAGTAGTGTAAATGTATATGTTCCATTATGACTCTGAACCAATTAAGGCTGGTATCCTTGTTGGTTCTTTTTTATTAATTGTTTTGAATACCTTCAAAAAAATAAGGCTCGACATAGTGTCGGACCTCTTAATTTTGTATTATAAGTTTTCACTCAAACATACTTATAAACCTTTCTTCCTCTGCTTTCATTCTGTCTAATATTTTTTGAATATCATCATCAAGGATAATTTTAGGCAAAATTATAGGTGTAGGCTTATATCTCTTTAATGTCTTAGCTTTTCTTAATTGTCTTAATGCTCTAGCCTCTATATCTCTAGCCCTATTCCTGGATACCCCTAATAATATTCCTATTTCTTCATAAGTTTTATTATGAAAATACCTATATTTCAATACTTTTATCTCCTGGATAGTATTTACCTCTTTCATAGCCTCTAATAAGTCTTGATGTAACTTCTCTATATATAATTGCTTATCTACTTCTGATATTAAATCCTCTGGATCTCTTAAGGTGTCCTCTAGTTCTATATCGTCATTTTCTCCTATTGGAGTGTTAAGGCTTACACAATCATTTAATTTTGCATTTCCTTTTTCTCTTGAAGAGGCACCATAAATAAATCTGTACATACGTTGGTATACTCCCCTAAATGCATATGTTATGAACATAAAACCTTTAGTCGTATCAAAAGTATTAGCATTTATTATTAGTGCTAAGTATCCCTCTTGAATTAAGTCCTCTACATCAATATGATCTTTCATTGTTAGCAACTTAACCTTATAAGCTATTTTATATAATAATCCCTTGTTGGCCATTAATAGCTTATTTAAAGCCTCTTTATCACCTTTTTGATATAATTCTACTAATTGCTCATTAGTTAACACTAGTGCCCCCAATTTAGCTTATTATAATACATCATCTAATATTGTTGTTGGTTCTGACTTACCATCGCCAATAATTAATATATCTTCTATACTCCATTCAGAAAAATCGTATATTTCTAATCCTTCTATTAGATTTTTTATTCTTGTATACTTACTTTGATGAATATTACCAGGAGTATTAAAATTGACTAGAAATAAGCCTTCTTTAGCCTTAATACTAAATTTAATATATTTAGTCTGCCCTACTTTTTTTGAAATTTCCGTTCTTAATTTTAAAATTCTTTTACTATTTATCATTTAGTAATTCCTCTAATTCTTCAATTCTATTTTCTAGATCATCAGTTCTAATACTATTTAACACAGAATTACAAGCATAAATAATTGCATTAGCTTTCCCTCTGTCAATCCTATTGTTGGCTATCATATTAGCTATTTTAGTTATTGTTTTTCTTACTTCCTTAGCATTTGATAATCTTAGTCTCAAAGGTTTCTCATTAAGCCCACCTTGCAATATAAACATTTGGGCTTCAACATTAGGTAATACTTCCTTTTCAACTTCTTTTGTTACTGTTAATTCACATTTTGAATTCTTTTCCTTTTTTTCAATTTGAGATTTCATAAGTTCTAAATATTTATATACTTTTTGGGCTTTTATTTCATCAAAAAAATCACTATTTCTATACCATTCTTCAAAATCTAAATCTTTTTTGGAACTATTGCATTTTTGACAGCATGGTACAATATTATCCATTCTAAATTTTCCACCCTTTATAAGTGGTATAAAATGATCCTTAGTTAATTTAGTTTTTGCACCACAATATGCACACTCATTATTAAAATATTTTTTAGCTGCAATCCAATCATCTTCTGTAAGATCATAAAATCCCTTTGATTTATGTCTTTTTCTTTGTGCACCTGAATTTTCTAATATTTCTTTTGTAGTTTCAACATATTTATATCCTTTTGCCCTCTTTATCAAAGCTTCTTCTATCTCTTTTTTGTTTTCATCATACATACCTCCCCCCTCCTTTCAAACTCTTTTATATCAATGCTTTAAGCTACTTTAAATAAGCAAATTTACTTATTTAACACTACATTGTAATAATCTTCATCACTCATCTTATTATATTCTTCTTGAGTATATGAACCTGTTATCTTTTTTTCTGCTGCTTTTAATTGTTCTTCCTTTTTTGCAACTTCTTTTTCTCTTTGCATTAAATTAATTTCTCTTGTAATATCTTTTTTTATTTGTTCAAAATCTGGTATATAACTCATTTTGCTTATCCTCCTTACTAATAACCTAAGTATCTTCTTGAATTATTTTTTAAATCATCTAAATGGCCATTAATTATTCTAATAGATTCTTTTTCATTTTTACTATCTGATATTAATTCACAATCTAATTTTAATATTGATGTCTTCTTATCAAACCATATTGCTATATCTGATATTATTTCGGGATTTATTTTTTTATTTACTGTAGATAAAGCTTGTCTAAGTCTAATAAAATTCAATATCTTTGTATCATATTCTTTTAACATTCCTATATATTTCTTATTAAATTCCTCAATATCAGCTTTTAGCTTTGCTATACCTGTACTAGTATATTCTTCTTCAAGTTCATTTAATAAATCTACTGTTTTAGGAGTAATAGCTACACCTTCTTTAAGTGCTCTATTTAATAACTCAATTTGATTCTCATACATTTCTGTACTTGCATTAATCTTGCTTATCTTACCTGGAATATTATTATCCAAGGTTTTATTGAATTCTGCCTGTAACTTTTCAATTTCATCATTATTATTTTTGATTTCCTCATTGCATTTATCTATCTTTTTAGATATTTCAACACTTTTATCTGCTGCAGCAATTTCCTCATTTAGCTTGTTTAAAAATTTTCTTTCCATTATTTACACTCTCCTTTTAATTCTTTGGCTTTTTTCTCCCAATATTTCTTTTGTATTGCTTTAAACTTATCCTTATTATTCTTATAATACCTTCTCATATAAGCATTTCTTGCCTCTTTTGCTGTTGCCTCCATATGTATACAATTCCTCCCTCATAATACAAAAACCGCCTGAAACTTAATCCATAATCAAATGAATTATAAAAGCTTCAGACGGTCATTAAATAATGCCTTACACCCTAGCAAATACTAGCATTTATTAAGGTGCCTTACTCACAATATTATATTTATCTTTGTATTTATATTATACCATATTTTTAGCGATATTCAAACATATGTTTGTGTTAAAATACTAATTATTTTAATCTTTTTACTATTTCATTCATATGTTGTCAATATGTTTCTATTCAATATCAATACTAAATCTATTAATTGTTTTACCCTTGGTATACTTTTTAATAGGCTTAGTTATCTCCTTAATCTTTAATTTTGATAAACATTCAATAAGCCTTATCTTTTCTTGTTCTTTCTCATAACTTATTTTTAATTTAATCATTTTCTCCTCCGATCTAATTAATATTTTTATATTTATATAATTGCTCTTTATACTGTTTTAAAGCCTCTATTGTAACCTTATAATCTTTAATAGGTTTATTATTAATCCAATCAATTAAATGGTCTATGCTTAAAGATACACTTTGATTATCAATGATTATGTCTATATAATCACTCATAGTATAATCAACTTCATAATTACCGCTTAACATTAATCTTATTAAAGAACCTGTAATATCATTTTTATCGATATCAATTATTGCATTATTATGTAACTCTATTTCTTCTAAATGGTCCTCTTTATTGAAGTAAGCTTTAGTATCATCTAAATGATCCATTTCTTTAAGCTCTTCCCAATTATCAAATAATAATTTTCCCTCTCCTGGTAATATAATATAGTCTAATTCGTATACTCCTCTTATATAGCCATTGCCTATTAGCCATATTTCACTTGTAGGCATTTTATTATAACAACTTATATAAATATCCTGTATAAGCCTTATATCGCTTTCTAAGTCCTTAAAACTATTATTAATAGCCTTTATTTTTAATTCTTCTTCTAATATTTCATCTATTCGCTTATTTATGTGTTTTGCATTTTCATGTACCTTTTTTAATTCTTCTTCCATTATTTCAAATTTATCTTTAGATTTACCGCCCAAAGCACTAGACATTTTGTTTAAATTCAAACTATCTTTTATATTCCTAATATAATCTTGCTTTACATCAAACATAATTGTAGTGTCATATGTAGGGACACATTCTTCTACAATTTCAGCCTCTATAATTCTAGTAGTGTTATCATTATTTACCACTACATTTTTTAATTTCATTATCTTTTCAATGACTATATTTGCATTATTGATATTTAAACTTTTATTTATAAAAATATCTTTAACACTATTGATTAATTGTGCCTCTGATTTTAATAAATCCTCATATTGTAGTGTCATAATATATTTATCACTACTTTTTACCTTACCTGTTGCTTTATCCCTGGTTCTATCACATAAATAGCATTTATAACTATTATTCTTCTTATCATTTTTTATTGAACAAAACATATTGCTGATCCTTCCGTAGTGACTTATCAATACCACTACATAATATTATTTTAGGTGAGTCGGCGATTTGCCTACCCACCTCTTCTGATGCACTTATTTATTTATATGTCTTTTGGCTCTCTCTTCCCTCTTACCTATCATTACACCTAATTTGAAGAGGCATACCATTTTTATATATTTATCCAAAGTTCCCCAACTATCATCGGCAAATACATCTAACAATTTATCTAAATCATAAGTTGTGTATATTTCTACACTTCCAATATTATTATAAATTACCTCTAAATCACTACTTTTTATCTTCTTTGAATCCAATTCAACTCTCATTTATTGAACGCCTCCACCTATTAATTCAAATACTTTTACGCCTTCCTTGGCTATATTATCCCAACTGCTAAAGCCCATAGATCTTCTAAAAAATCTATATCTTTGTAACTCCCAGGGATTGTTGAAGTATCTGCCATTAATTATTAAGCATTCATTATCTTTTATTTTATAAGTTGCATACTTGCCTATAACCTTATTGTCATTGTTAATTTTTAATTTCATTTGTACTTTCTCCTTTGACTTTTTTAACTTGAAGAGGTACAATATACTTAGTTTTTTGGGTATTGTACCTACTTCAATTGCTTATGGATACGCCTTGTCCATAGGCTTTTTATTTTTTCTTAGTTTTTCTATTCTCTGTCATTATCTTACCTACTTGAAGTCTTTGCTCCTGGGTACCATTTTTATATAATTGACTTATCTTATATATTTTCTTAATCAACTTCTTTTCATAATCTTGCATTGTTTATTGCTCCTTTTTTTATATTGTTACATGATTAGCAATAAACCTCCTTAATGAAAATTAATTATCTAATATTTGTGTCAATGTTTGTGTTTGAAGATTATATTCAAAATTAATTACTCCTAACATTCCATTTCTAACTTTTAATAAATGCAATTCTAAGATATCATTTAATACCTTATTATTTGTTTCTCTTTCTTTGTAATATCCATCACGATATAACATACCAATATTATCAGCATCTTCTTCTATAGCTCCTGTATCCCTCAAATCAGATAACATAGGTCTTTTATCTTGCCTTTGTTCTACTGCTCTGCTTAATTGACATAGTATAATCATACTTATATTTAAATCTAGTGCTATATTTTTTAATGCTCCCGATACAGCCGTCATTTGCTCATATCTGCTACCTTTTGTATGAGGTATTATCTTACCTATATGGTCTATAATTATTGCATCTAAGCCATATTTAGCTTTTATTTCTTTAGCCCTTAATAATATCTTTGATATAGTTGGTTTCTTAGGTTTATAAAAAAATATGTTTCTTTTGTTTTGTAAAAATGATGCAGTATTTAAAAGTTTTTGCCACTCTTTATCATTTAGACTTCCCCTTCCTACTTTTCTGTTTTCTACGCCCATATATGAAGATAATATTCTTTGTATCATTCCTTCTATTGTCATATCCGTTTGAACGTATAATACATTACCTTCTAAACCCTTTAACATTTCTAAACTAAATGCAGTCTTTCCCATTGATGGTCTAGCACCAAATACAGTCATTGTACCTTTTTCTAGTCCATTTAATGCCTTATCTAACATTACTATACCGCTAGATATACCAGTAAACCCTCTATTACTCCTGTATGCTTCATCTATTTTATAAATTGTATCTTCTACTGCTTCATTCATAGTTAAATATGTATCTTCTTTATCTGATGTCGTGGTATCTAATATAAGCTTTTGTAATTGCTCTATCTTGATATTACTATCAGCATTGCTTTGTATAATGTCTTTGCATACAGTATTAATTCGCCTATTATTACTAGCCTCTTTTATCAGCTTTAAGTGAGAATAAAATGTATTTTCTTCTCCATATGTTCCTATTTCTGAAATTTCCGAAACTGTTGTAATACCTTCCTGTATTTCTTTTCTTAAATTATTAATAAGAACCACACTATCAAAACTTATATTACCCTTGTAAAGTTTAATCATTGTTTTATAAATTATCTTATGACTTGTCCTATATAAATCTTCAGGTAAAATAAAATCCATAGCTTTTAAGATATAACTATTATTTGTCATTATAGTACCTAATACTATAATTTCACTTTTTATAATTTCATCAGCTGCCAATTTATCACCTCCTAATCAAAATTAGTAGTCTTAAGCCTTACAGTAGGTTTTATAGTATTATTACTTAATAGCTTGTTTTTATCTCTCCATGATATATAGTCCATATATGTACTACCGTCATTTAAAAACTTAGGTAATTGCCTTATTCTGTCTTTATCTGTTCTTACAAGAAATTCATCTAATCCCCATACATAACTAAAATAATAATCACTCTTTAATACTTCACTATAATTATTAATAGCCTCTAGTATTTCATCTTTGCTAAATTCTTTTAATGCTTTATCTATACTCTTCTTAATTCCTGGACTTAATGATCTATGTTTTTTTATGTCTTTACTAATCCAAAAATTAAAAATAACACTATATATATTATTTTCTTTTATTTTTCTTTTCTTTTCTTTTTGTGGTGTAATTTTTCCACCTGGTTT
>JAAYQS010000073.1 GCA_012519155.1 Clostridiales bacterium | reverse complement strand
TTAGAATAATTTGCACTAAAGAATTATTAAAATCATATATTTTAGCAGTTTCCCTATTAGATTACTACCACCACGTTTTTCATAACGTCTTACTGCAACAGGATTCATGTAAATTATTTTATGGTCTAAATTACAAATAACTATAGCTGCTCTTTCCATATCTACTATACTCTTCATATAGATTAGCTTATCCATAATTGTTTCCCCCTTATTATTAATCTGTACCTAAATTATACTTATAAATATAACAGATAAATAATATGTTATTGAAAAAATATTAAATTGATATATTATTGACAGTTTAAGTTCAATAATATAGAATTTTTGGTGTGTTATATTAATTATTTAAAGGAAAGGATGTGAGCAAATTCTGCTAAATTATTTAGTAGAATTACCATTATGATTAAAGATTTGATTTATACAATCGACAAAGATAAACATCAAAGCGAAGACATAAAAGCTATATTAAAAAATCATCCTGAAATAAAATTTGTATCTTGCATTGGTATAGATTTATCAGGAAATGCTACAGATGAAAAAATCCCTGTAAAAGCATTTATAGATGATATAGATACATTTTTACATGGTGTAGCTGTTCAAACAGATGGATCATCTGTTGTGTTACCAAAAATAGCAACATTAAACAATGCTAAAGTAGATATGGTAGCAGATTTAAATTGCAAATGGTTTATTGATTACAATTATGACTTCATTGATGAAGATACTAATAAACCTATAGGAACTCTTAGAATTCCTTGTTTCTTATATCATGATGGTGTACCTGTTGATTCAAGACATATTCTTTCTTCAGCAGTAGACACATTCAAACAAGAATTAAATAATATTTTTGATACTAAACCTGAAGTATTAAAAGCTTATGGAATATCAAAAGATGATATAGAAAAGATAGTTATAACTTCTGCTACAGAACTTGAATTCTGGGTTAAAACACCTAACGATCAAGCTGAAATAGAAGAATTATCAACATCTCAAGAACTACATGAACATTATTGGACTAGAACTAAAGGTTCTGTAAGAACTGCCTTAGAAGAAACTCTACTTCTTTTAGAAGCTTATGGCTACGAACCTGAAATGGGTCATAAAGAAGTTGGTGGTGTAAGAGCTAAATTAGATTCTACTGGAGAATTTAATCATATAATGGAACAACTTGAAGTAGACTGGAGATTTGATGAAGCAGTTCAAAGCGCAGATAATGAATTATTTGCCAAAATATTAGTTAAAGAAACCTTCAGAAAAAGAGGTCTTGATGTTACATTTATGGCTAAACCTATAGATGGTGTTGCAGGTTCTGGAATGCATGTACATTTAGGTGTAAGTTTAAAATTAAAAAATGGAAAGAGAATAAACTTATTCCATGCAACAAAGGATGATTTCTTAAGTATATGCGGATATGGAGCTGTAATGGGACTTCTTAAAAACTACGAAATTATGAATCCATTTATATCATCAACTACTAATGCTTTAAAGAGATTAAAACCTGGATTTGAAGCTCCTATATGTACAGTTACTTCTCTTGGTTTAAGTCCATCAAACCCATCTAGAAATAGATCTGTTCTTGTTGGTTTAATAAGAGATTTAAAAAATCCAGCTGCTACAAGATTTGAACTTCGTTCACCAAATCCACATAGTAATGTATATATAACTATGGCAGTTTCATATATGGCAATGCTTGATGGAATTGTTTATGCAACAAATAGTGGTAAAGATGAAGCTGCTCTTTTATCTGAACTTTCAAAGAAGTCTGGAGAAGAAGCTGATTATTTAGAAAAGAATCGTGCTTACAGAAGTGAAGAAGATGTTTTCGAACATTATACTGAATCTGAAAGAAATACTTACTTTGGTAAAGCCCCAGCAACAGTATATGAAAACTTAACTGCAATAAACAAATATCCAGAAAAGCTTACAATATTAAAAAGAAATTCTGTTATGACTGACAAAATAATTGAAAGTTATAAAACAGGGGCACTTGAAAGATGGGCAACTGATATAGAACATAGAATCCTTACAAAATATATAGATGAAGTAAGAACATTTAGACCTCTTCATTCTAATTCAAAGGCACTTGATCTTGATGTATCAAATTGGATGAAAATAGACGATTTAAGACATTATATAGTTAAAGATACTTATAATTCAAAATCTTTAGCTACACGTCTTAAAAACGCTTTCCATGCAGAAGATTATGAACAAGCATCAAGACTTTATATAGAACTTGATGAAAAAATGGAAAAGCTTAGAGCTTTATATGATGAATATAAAAAGAATTTATTAGACATATAATTATAAAAAACTGCTTTAGAAGATACTATCTTCTAAAGCAGCTTTTATCTATATTAAATTTCACTTATATTGAATACTTCTAAATCCTTATTATTTTCAAGGCCTTCTTCTTTTACATCTACTATAGCTCTGAATGTATCAAGCGCAGTTATAACACCTATATTTCTTTCTACAGCAGCTCTTCTTATATAGAATCCATCTCTCTTAGAATCATTTGCTTTTGAAGGAGTATTAACTACAAGTTCTACTTCCTTATTCTTAACTATATCTAAAATATTTGGATTTTCTTCTTCACGCTTTCTTACTACTTCTGCCTTTATTCCTTCTGTTGCTAATAATTCAGCAGTTCCCTTTGTTGCTACAAATTGATATCCAAGTTTTGCAAGTCTAGCTGCTATTGGCAAGAATTCTTTCTTATTATGCTTATCTATAGTTGCAAGAATCTTTCCTTTTCCAGGTAACATCTTAGCAGCTATGAATCCTTTATATAGTGCTTCATTTAAAGTTCTACCTACACCTAAAACTTCTCCTGTAGATCTCATTTCAGGTCCAAGAGAAACTTCAACATTTGGAAGTTTTTGAGTTGAGAATACTGGTACCTTAACTGCAACAACATCTTCAGGTTCTTTGTATACATCTACTCCATATCCTAAATCTTTAAGTTTTGATCCAAGCATTACCTTAGTTGCTAAATCAACTATTGGAACTCCGCTTACTTTACTTATATATGGTACTGTTCTTGATGCTCTAGGGTTAACTTCTATTACATAAAGTTGTTTTTCATATTCAATAAATTGAATATTTATCATTCCCTTAATTCCTATTTCAAGAGCAAGTTTCTTAGTATATTCTAATACCTTATCCTTAATTTCCTTACATATATGTTGACTTGGGTACATTGTAACACTATCACCAGAGTGAACCCCTGCTCTTTCTAAGTGTTCCATAATACCTGGTATTAATACATCTTCACCATCAGAAATTGCATCTACTTCTATTTCTCTACCCATTAAGTACTTATCTATAAGAATTGGATTTTTCTTATCCTTCTTAAATGCATTTTCAAGATAAAATGTTAATTCTTCCTCATCATGAGTTATTTCCATACCTTGACCACCAATTACATATGAAGGTCTAACAAGTACTGGGAATTTTAATCTTTCAGCTTCTTCTAATCCTTCTTCTACAGACCAGATACCTTTTCCCTTTGGTCTTGAAATCCCAAGTTTTTCAAGCAACTCATCAAATTTTTCTCTATCTTCTGCCATATCAATTTGTTCAGCAGTAGTACCAAGTGTTGGAATATTCTTTTCTTTTAAGAAATTTGCAAGCTTAATTGCTGTTTGACCACCAAATTGAAGAATTACTCCATCTGGATTTTCTTTTTCAATTATATTTAATACATCTTCTTCTGTTAATGGTTCAAAATATAACTTATCAGAAATATTGAAGTCTGTACTTACTGTTTCTGGGTTATTATTTACTATTATAGTTTCAATACCAAGTCTCTTAAGTGCAAGAACACAATGAACTGATGCATAATCAAATTCAATACCTTGACCTATTCTTATTGGTCCAGAACCTATAACTACAACCTTTTTATTATTAGAAACTTCAACTTCATCATATTCTTCATATGTTGAATAATAATATGGTGATAAAGCTTCAAATTCCCCTGCACATGTATCAACCATCTTATAAGTAGGTTTAATGTTCCAAATTTCTCTTAATCTATTTATATCTTCAGGGCAAACTCTAAGCATATCTGCTAATGCTTTATCTGAAAATCCTTTTTTCTTTAATAAATGTAACCAGTCTCTATCTAAATCTTCTACTGTACTTAATTTTAATCTTTGTTCTTCATCTACAATCCATTTTATTTTATTTATGAAGAATTTATCTATGCCTGTTATTTCAGCTACCTTTTCAACTCTGTAATCTCTTCTAAGCATTTCTGCTAAAGCAAATAATCTTTCATCATCTGGTGCAACTACTATTTCCTTTAATTCCTTCATGCTATATTCCTTATATTTTTTATGATCTAAAGAATACTTTCCAATTTCAAGACTTCTAATACCCTTTAGTAATGCTTGCTCAAAGTTAGCACCAATTGCCATTACTTCTCCTGTTGCCATCATCTTAGTTCCAAGTTCTCTATCTGCACCAAAGAATTTATCAAATGGCCACTTAGGTATTTTACATACTACATAGTCAAGTGCAGGTTCAAAGCATGCATATGTCTTTTGAGTAACTGCATTTTTAATTTCATCTAATCTATATCCAAGAGATATCTTAGCTGCAAGTTTAGCTATTGGATATCCTGTTGCTTTTGAAGCTAATGCTGAACTTCTTGAAACTCTAGGATTTATTTCAATAACAGCATATTGGAATGAATCTGGATTTAATGCAAATTGAACATTGCATCCACCTTCTATTCCTACTGCATTAATTATGTTAATTGATGCAGTTCTTAACATTTGATATTCTTTATCTGATAAAGTTTGAGATGGTGCTACTACTATACTATCTCCTGTATGTATACCAACTGGATCTATGTTTTCCATGTTACATACTGTAATACAGTTGCCAGCTGAATCTCTCATTACTTCGTATTCTACTTCTTTCCAACCTTTAACTGATTTTTCAAGTAAAACTTGACCTATTGAACTTAATTGAAGACCTGATGCTAATATTTCTCTTAATTCTTTTTCATTATCAGCGATTCCTCCACCAGTTCCACCTAGTGTATAAGCTGGTCTAACTATTACTGGATATCCTATCTTGCTTGCATATGCAACTCCAGCTTCAAGATCAGTAATAATATCTGATTCTATAACAGGCTCATTGATTCTATTCATCATATCTCTGAATAGTTCTCTATCTTCACCCTCTTTAATTGATTCTATTGAAGTACCAATTACTTTTACATTATATTTATCTAAGATTCCTTTATCATAAAGTTCAACTGCAAGATTAAGTCCTGTTTGACCACCCATTCCTGCAAGTAGACTATCTGGTCTTTCTCTCTTTATTACTTTTTCTACAAATTCTAATGTTAATGGTTCTAAATAAATTTTATCTGCTATTTCTTTATCAGTCATAATAGTAGCAGGATTTGAATTTATAAGTACAACTTCAATTCCTTCTTCTTTAAGTGCTTGACATGCTTGAGTTCCTGAATAATCAAACTCTGCTGCCTGACCTATAACTATAGGTCCTGATCCTATAACTAAAACCTTTTTTATATCATTTCTTAATGGCATATTCTAAAACCTCCTATAGTGCATACTCTATGAATTTATCAAATATATATTCACTGTCTTTTGGTCCAGCACTTGCTTCTGGATGGAATTGAACTGAGAATATAGGTAATTCCTTATGTTTCATGCCTTCTATTGTTGTATCATTAATATTTGTATGAGTTACTTGCATATTATCTGGCAATGTTTCTACCACATAACCATGATTTTGAGAAGTTATTGTTACTTTTCCTGTTTCTAAATCTTTTACTGGATGGTTACAACCTCTATGTCCAAATTTTAATTTCTTTGTAGTACCGCCTAATGCTAAAGCTAATAATTGATGTCCTAAACATATTCCCACAACAGGCTTCTTATCTACTAAGATTTTTATATTTTCTATAGCTTCTGGTAAATCTTGTGGATCACCAGGTCCGTTTGATAAAAATACTAAGTCAGGGTTAACTGATAAAACTTCTTCTGCAGTAGCTGATGCTGGGAAAACTGTAAGCTTGCATCCTCTTTTATTAAAACATCTTAATATGTTAGTTTTTACACCAAAATCCATAACTGCAACATGCTTTCCAGGTCCATCAATAACATACTTTTCTTGAGTTGTTACATTCATAACAGCATCCTTATTAGTAAATGATTTTATCTTACTGTTGATTTCTTGTTCATCTAACTCATTTACTGTAATAACACCTTTCATAGTACCTTTATTTCTTAATACTTTTGTTAATGCTCTTGTATCTATTCCTTCAATACCTACTATTTTATTTTGCTTTAAGAATGTTTCTAATTCTAATTCACATCTAAAGTTATTAGGTAAATCACATTTTTCTCTAACTACAAATCCTCTTACTTGCGCTGACTTTGATTCCATGTCTTCTAAATTTATACCGTAATTACCTATTAGAGGATATGTCATTGTTACTATCTGTCCATAATAAGATGGGTCTGTTAAAACTTCTTGATATCCTGTCATTCCTGTTGTGAAGACTACTTCTCCAACACTGTCTTTTAGGTATCCGAAGGCTTTTCCTTCAAAAACCATGCCATTTTCTAATATAAGCTTTGCTTTCATGCTTAGCCCTCCTCTATTTATTAGATATATACACTTTGATATCACTTGCTCTATGCTAAAATAAACTTACTTTTAAGAATTATTTTACCCGAAATAAAAGGATACTAAAGAGAGTACATAATAACTAATTATTATACTCTCCTTACTATCCCATATTTTTATTATTCTTATTTAAAAAAGCTATAAGCTTTATATGACTTCTAGATAACATAGCTCTGTTGACTCCTTTCTGGCCTCTCTGGACCAAGTTAAAGTGTATCTATATTTTTTACTTACCTATTATTTTAAGATAATCAACTAACACTGTCAAGAGAATTTATTTTCACTTGCCACATTTTCATAAAATTATTACAAAAAACAATAAATATGTATTTTTTATTGATTTTACTTAATAATCATGGTACAATAATTTTTGGTTTATACGCTAATTTAAAATTAGTGTATCACCGCTTAATATTAAGGAGGTGTAATAGATGGCAGGATGTGATATTTGTGGAAAAGGTGCTATAAAAGCAAGAAAATATAGCTATAGAGGTAGCAGCCAAGTTACTAAAAGAGCTTTAAGACACCAAAAACCTAATACAAAGAAAGTCAAAATAATTGAAAACGGAACTCCTAAAACAGTCTCAGTATGTACTAGATGTTTACGTTCTAAAAAAGTTATTAGAGCTATCTAATGCATTTTGATAAATTATTTGATGCATCAATTGAAATATAATAGGAACCATTAATTTTATTATTAATGGTTCCTATTATTTTATTTTTGCACAACAAAAAAATTTTTTAGAGTATATAAAAAATCAATAAACACTATTGCTGTTATTAAAGGAACTAGTATCGATACTAATAACTGATACTTATTAAATATATAATCAGTTATTGGAACAATAAATTTAGTAACAAACAAAATAAGAACAAACCAGTAAAAACAAAATCTAAGACATACAAAACCATTTATATTATATTTTAATCCTTCATAAGACCAATATACTTTATTGAATATTTTCTTAAGTCCATAGCCACTTACATATTCAACTAATGCTGGCACGATAAATGCTATTATCATTTTTTCTATTAATCCCATATCATAAATTTTAAAAAGACATATAATAATTGCCATAGCAATTCCATACATAGGTTTAATAGGTCCTATTAAAAAACCATCTTCTTTAAATCGGCCTACTATTATGTAAGAATAAACTTCTTCAATAATCCATCCAATAAATGAATATATGATAAAGTTATATTCAATATAATATATCCAGTTCATAATACTAATACCACCTCTAAATAGAATAATTAGTATTAGTATTCCCATTATCTACTGATTAAATTCAAAAAATACTTATTTATTTGTCATCATAACAACTTTTCTACTTAACGCTCTAGGAATAATTTTATTAAAAAATACAATTATTTTATTTTTGTACCCAGGTATTATTGTAGTTTTATTCTTTTTAAATTGTTTATATGCTATTTTTGCAACATATTCTGCATCCATTAAACATTTCTTTGCACCTTCTGACTTCTTTATTCCAGCCTTTTTTTGAAAGTTTGTTCTTACTGGCCCAGGGCAAAGGCAACTAACCCTTATGCCAAGGGGTTTTACCTCTTCATGAATAGCTTCTGTTAATGAAAGAACATAAGCCTTTGTAGAATAATAAAGAGCCATTTTAGGACCAGCTGTAAAAGCTGCTGTTGAGGCAACATTTAGTATGCCACCATCACCATTTTTTATCATTGATTTAAGATAATGCTTTGTTAATTTTGTAAGAGATATAATATTCAACTTTATAATTTTATCCTCAAATCCATCCTTACAATCAGCAAAGTACCCAAAGGATCCTATCCCTACATTATTAATTAAATTATCCACAGTTATATTATAGTTATCCACAATTTCTGTTAATTGTTCACAGGAATTATCCACAGATAAGTCTAAAGCTATTGTCTTTACCTTGATTCCATAGTCATATGTTAACCGATCTTTTACATTATGTAACTTTTCTTCATTCTTAGCCACTATAATAAGATTATGATTATCCTTTGCAAAAAGCCTTGCAAGCTCCAATCCAATGCCTTCAGTCCCCCCCGTAATTAGGGTATATTTATTATTAATATCCATTAATTCTCCTCTTAAATAGCAAAAAATCTTTATATTTTACATATAAATATAATATATATTTTTTTGTTTAAAAAAACAATAAAGAGTGTAAAATTATCCACAAATTCACACCCTTTACCAATATATTATACACAACTTTTTATACAACTGCTCTCCATATTTGTGTAACAATAAAACACACAATAATTCCCATTATAGTAGGAATTAAAAATGAAGCTAAAGTCCATTTAAAACTATTAGTTTCTTTTTTTATTGTAACAAGAGTAGTAGCACATGGATAATGTATTAAAGAAAAAATCATAATATTTACTGCTGTTAAAAGTGTCCAACCGTTATTTATAAGAAGCAGTCTAAGTTCCTCTAAATTATTCATTTCTACCATTGTGTTTTTCTTTAAATAACTCATTATTATAAGTGGCATAACTATTTCATTTGCAGGAAAACCTAATAGAAAAGCCATTAAAATATATCCATCTAATCCTATTAAATGAGCAAATGGTTCAAGAAAATTTGCACATATAGTTAAAAGACTGTTATCACCAACAAAAATATTAGCAAATATCCATATTATAATTCCAGCAGGTGCTGCAACAGAAATAGCTCTTCCTAAAACATATATTGTTCTATCAAAAAGAGATCTTACTATTACCTTTTTTATTTGAGGCTTTCTATAAGGTGGCAGCTCTAGTATAAAATTAGATGGAATTCCTTTCAAAATAGTTTTTGACAATATTCTTGATACAATTAATGTCATCATAACACCTATAATTATTATTATTGATACTACTATTGCTGATAATATCCCCCCTGCTACACTACTTTGAGTAAAATTTGCTGCAATAAATATTGTAGAAATGCTTATAAGTATTGGAAACCTTCCATTGCATGGCATAAATACATTTGTAAGTATAGCAATAAGTTTTTCCCTTGGAGAATTAATTATTCTACATCCTACTACTCCAGCAGCATTACATCCAAGTCCCATACACATTGTAAGTGCTTGTTTGCCACAAGAACAACATTTTTTAAAACACTTATCTAAATTGAAAGCTATTCTTGGTAAATATCCAAAATCCTCTAATAAGGTAAACAAAGGAAAGAAAATAGCCATTGGCGGAAGCATTACTGATACAACCCATGATAGTGTTGTAAAAACCCCATCAATAAGCATACTTGAAAACCATAAGGGAAATTGAAAATACTCTACAAAACATATGAAATATTCTCTAATTTTTGAAAAAAACAATGTTAAAATCTGTGATGGATAATTGGCTAATGTTATTGTAATCCACAGTACAATAATTAATGTTAATATCATTAATGGAATACCTGTTATCCTTGATACAGCTATTTTATCCATACTTTTTTGAAGCTTTAATGATTTTCCATTATTTATAACAACACTTTTATATACTTCTTCAGATTTAGTTATTATGGATTTTGCTAATTTATCATTGATATCTATATATCCTAACTCATTTTTTACTATTGATTTTATTTTTTTTAATACTTCATGATTAATGCCAAATACTTTGCTTATTGACTCTGTTAATTTTTTATTATTTTCTAACAATCTTAGAGCAATCCATCTAATTTTATGATCATTTTCATTTTTTTAATCTTGCCCTTAAGTTCATATTCTATTTTTTTTATACATTTCTCTATTGAATCTTCATAAATTATATTTTTTTCTTTTTTGCATATTCTTTTTGAATACTTTTCAATTTTTGATTTAAGCTGCTCAATCCCTATTTTTTCTCTTGCAGAAACGAATACTACAGGTGCATTTATTTCATTTTCTAACTTGTTCAAATCAATTTCTATTCCTCTTTTACTTGCTTCATCAATTAAATTTATGCATAATACCACATTATCTGCAATTTCATATACTTGAAAAAATAAATTCAAATTTCTCTCTAAAGATGTAGCATCAGCCACAACAACTATAACATTTGCATCTCCTAAACATATATAATTTCTTGCAATTTCTTCTTCTTCAGAATTAGACAAAAGTGAATATGTTCCAGGTAAATCTACCATTTTAATTTTTTTATCCTTATATTCATAATAGCCTACTGCACTTTCTACAGTCTTTCCTGGCCAATTTCCTGTATGCTGATTCATTCCAGTAAGTTCATTAAAAAGCGTGCTCTTACCAACATTGGGATTGCCGGCAAGAGCAACTTCATAATCTACATGTGAGTTTTTTTTATCTTTAAATGATAATATTTTGCTACCTGTAGATTTATTAGTCAACCCCATAAAAGCCTCCTATAAATTACTATCAACAATAATATTTTTGCTTTCATCACCTCTCATAGCAATTATTGTTCCTCTTATATAATATGCCCTTGGATCCTTAAAGGGACTTTCATACAATACTTTTATATTTGTTCCTTCAACAATTCCTAAATCAAAAAATCTTCTTCTTAATTCTCCTTGAGCCCTGATTTTAACTACTTTTACTGTAGTTTCAAGCTCTGCTTCACTAAGATTCATAATTTTTCTCCCTTTGTGCCTTATTTAGTTATTAATATAATACGAACTACTCTAATATAATGTTCTTAAAATAAAGAAAACTGCTATATTAGAAGTTTTTAAATTTCTAACATAGCAGTCTTTTAATTAAAATTATAACTAACTTTACTTATTATTTAACTTTCTATTCTTCATTAATACTAATGAACCTAATGACAATGCTCCTAATAATGCTAAAGGTGCACTATCTGCTGTAGGAGTATTTGGTTTATCATCTGGTTCCTCATTGTCATTATCATCAGGTACTTCATTATCCCCTGGTGTTGGAGTTGGAGTAGCTGGCTTTTCTGGAGTTGAAGTAGCTGGTTTTTCTGGTTTCTTTTCTTCTATAGTTAAAACCTTTTTGCCTTTACCTTTCCAGAAACTTCACTGCCAGCTCCTTTAGGTCTACTAAAGAACAATGGTGTTCCAGCTTTTTTTGCTCCAAATACAACATACTCAATCTCACAAACTTCAAATTTACTTACAAATCCCCACAAATGTAGGCAATACCCTCTTATCTAGCTAATAACACTAGCTTTTACAGAAATCAACATCTTACATTTACCTAAAAAAGTCATCTTTAATATTTTACCATTAAAGATGACTAAAAAATTATTATCTTACTTGTCCATTTCCATAAATAATATATTTAGTAGTTGTTAGTTCGTTTAACCCCATTGGACCTCTTGCATGAAGCTTTTGTGTGCTTATTCCAATTTCTGCACCAAATCCAAATTCACCACCATCTGTAAATCTAGTAGAGGCATTTACATATACAGCTGCAGCATCTACTCTTTGAAGGAATTTTTGTGAATTATTATAATCTTTTGTTATAATCGCTTCTGAATGACCTGTACCATACTTATTAATATGATTAATAGCTTCATCAATATCCGAAACTATCTTTATTCCTATAACATAATCAAGATATTCTTTGCCCCAATCTTCTTCTGTTGCTTCTTTTAAATTATCAATAATAGCACGTGATTTTTTGTCTCCTCTTATTTCAACATTATTTTCGTGTAATGCCTTTACAATTATAGGTAAAAACTTATCAGCTATTTTTTCATTAATAAGAAGTTTTTCTTCTGCATTACATACTGATGGTCTGCTAGTTTTTGCATTAATAACTATATTTTTAGCCATTTCTAAATCAGCATATTCATCAACATATACATGACAATTACCTGTACCAGTTTCAATAACAGGTACTGTTGCATTTTGCACAACAGCTTGAATAAGTCCAGCTCCACCTCTTGGAATTAGAACATCTATAAATTCATTAAGTTTCATCATTTCATTAGAAGTTTCTCTACTGGTATCTTCTATAAGTTGAACAGCATCTTCTGGAAGTCCAGATAACTTAATTCCTTCTCTTAATGCATTAACTATTGCAATATTAGAATTTATAGCTTCCTTGCCACCTCTTAATATAGTTACATTTCCAGATTTTAAACAAAGTGCTGCTGCATCTGATGTAACATTTGGTCTTGCCTCATATATAATTCCTATTACTCCAAGTGGAACTCTTTGCTTGCCTATTTTAAGTCCATTTGGTCTTACAGTCATTCCTAAAACTTCACCTATTGGATCATTTAAAGATTTAACTTGTTTTAACCCGTTTGTCATATCTAAAATCCTATCTTCAGACAATGAAAGTCTATCTAACATAGCCTTTGATGTGCCATTTTCAACTGCTTTTTCTAAATCTTTTTTATTGGCTTCTAATATACTTTTTTTATTATTTATTAAACTATCAGCCATCTTTAAGAGAGCATTATTTTTTTCTGTAACAGTAGCATTCATAAGTATGTAAGAAGCTTCTTTTGCTTTTATTCCTTTATTAACTAATTCACTCATTAATAAAACCCCTTTTTATTTTTTTCCTTTAAATAGAGTTCCTATATTTTTGCCATTTAGAATTTCTCTTAATATTTGAGGATTTTCTCCATTTGCAAGTATCATATCAACATTATATTTTGCAGCAATTTTAGCAGCAGCAAGTTTTGTAATCATTCCCCCTGTTCCAAATTCTGAACCTGCTCCTCCAGCGCACTCTTCTAATTCTTCTGTAACTTCATCAATTTCTTCTATAAATTTTGCATCCGGATTTTCATTTGGATTTGAATCATAAAATCCATCAATATCTGAAAGTATTATAAGAAGATCTGCGTCTACAAGTGCTGCAACAATAGCTGAAAGCTTATCATTATCACCAAATTTAACTATATTTTTAATTTCATCTATGGCAATTGTATCATTCTCATTTACAATAGGTATTACACCTTTTTTTAACAATATCTTAAATGTATTACTAACATTTTTTCTTATATGTTTATCTTCAATAACATCTTTAGTAAGTAAAACCTGACCAACAACATGACTATATTGTGCAAAAAGCTTACTATAAATATGCATAAGTTCACATTGACCAACTGATGAAACTGCTTGCTTTTCTCTTGTAGATTTAGGTTTTGATTTAAGCTGTAATTTACTAGCACCTACAGCAACTGCTCCAGATGAAACTAATGTTAATTCTTTTCCTTGATTAACAATATCTGATAATACCCTAGTTAGCTTTTCCATCCTGTCAAGATTAATATTTCCATTTTCATATGTTAATGTTGACGTTCCAACCTTAACTACAATTCTCTTTGCTTGAGCTATTTTATCTCTAGTTGACACTTTATAGGCCTCCTATTTTTAATATTACTTATATCTTACTACACCTTATTTGTTATATCAATATTATTTACTTATAATGTCTATTGATGCAGATGTTCCTATTCTATCTGCACCACTTTTTATCATTTCTATAGCATCTTCATAAGTTCTTATACCACCAGAAGCTTTAATTTTTATTTTATCTCCTATTGTTTCTCTTATAAGAACAATATCTTCTTTTTTTGCTCCTTCTCCTGAAAATCCAGTAGATGTTTTAATAAAATCAGCACCTGCATCTCTTGCTAATATGCAAGCGGTTCTCTTTTCATCATCTGTTAAAAGACATGTTTCTATAATTACCTTTACTAGTGCTTTTCCTCTTGAAGCTTCTACAATTTCTTTTATATCATTATAAACATATTCTAAATTACGATCCTTAAGCATCCCTATATTTATTACCATATCTATTTCATTTGCACCGTCTATTATTGCTTGTTTTGCTTCCATTTTCTTAGAAACGGTGCTAGATGCTCCTAAAGGGAATCCAACTACTGTACATATTTTAACATTTGATCCTTCTAATATTTCATGTGCAAGAGAAACCCTTGAAGAATTAACACATACTGAAAAAAAGCCATATTTTTTTGCCTCTTCACATAAATTTATAACATCAAACATTGTTGCCTCTGGTTTAAGTAATGTATGATCTATCATTTTTGCTAATTTATTTTTCTTCATAAATATCACCCTTTTTTAAAATTTATTTTATCTTTAATCTTCTGTACCTATTAAATGCAGCCATTATTTCATGCTTACGAACCATTGCAAGGTTACCAAGTCCACCTTTTGTATTACATATAGAAAGCATGCCATTTTTACTTATAAAATTAAAAATTGCATCTGCAACCTCAGTTAATGTTTTCTTTCCATCTATGACATTGTCTTCAGCCCATTTCATTATTTCTCCAATAAAATTAACTTGTTCTCTATCTACAAGCTGCTCAACAGCCCTTAAATTTATTTCATCTCTATTTATACTTAGTCCATATACACCTAACGTCTTAATTTTAATGCCTTTAGGTCCTTTTTCAATACTTCCATTTTTTATCGTTCTATTAAAATCAATATTTAAATCTATTTGCCCATTTTTTATTTTCTCTTTTATCCGACCATGAGATAATTCTTTTGCTCTTTTTGTTACATCTTTTGCTTCATATGAATCCATTTGTATAACACTATCTGATATATCAAAATAATCTCCAGAACTCCCTACTACTATTATTGTTGAAATACCCCTTTTCTCATATAAAAATTTAACTACTTCAATAAACGGTGTTATTGGTTCTTTTTCTCTTGAAACTAATTGTTGCATTAAATTATCTCTTATCATGAAATTAGTTGCTGATGTATCTTCATCTATTAAAAATAATTTTGTACCACTTTCTATTCCTTCTATTATGTTAGAGGCTTGTGATGTACTACCACTTGCATTTTCACTATTAAATTTTTTTGTATTTTTCCCATTAGGAAGGTTATTTATAAATAATGATATATCCTCATTATTTATTACTCTTCCATCTTCAGCTCTAACTTTCACAGCATTATTATTTGTAATTACATATTCCCTTCCATCCCCTTCTATATGGTTATATACTCCAAGTTCTAATGCCCTTAACATTGTAGATTTTCCATGATAACCACCACTTAAAGATGCAGTTAAATTTGAATCACCAGAATCCTTAGAAGTAGTAATGAATTTACCTAACAAGGGTAAAATAAAAGGAATGGGCATAAAAAAAGGTATAAGCATAATAGTTGGTGGTGGTTATCATGGAAAATCTACAATGTTAAGGGCATTAGAACTTGGAGTATATAACCATATAGAAGGGGATGG
>JAAYQS010000072.1 GCA_012519155.1 Clostridiales bacterium | reverse complement strand
TGGATGTGGGTTGTAGCATTAATAGCTTCTGCCGCAAAATTTGCAGAAATAGTATTAGGTATGAAATATAGAGAATTAAATGAAGAAGGAGTTTATGTTGGAGGACCTATGCATTACTTAACTAAAGGTCTTAAGGGTGGATTTGGTAAAGCTATGGGTATAATATTTGCGTTTTTCTTAATGATAGAATTGATACCATCCATAGCAACTCAATCTGTTTCAGCAGTTCAAACAGCAAGCACTATTAATATTCCTCCAATTGTAACAGGTGGATTTTTAGTAATTATAGTTGGCTTAGTAGTATTTGGTGGTATAAAAAGAATTACTGAGGTTACAGAAAAGTTAGTACCAATTATGGCATTAGTTTATGTTGGAGCTGCTTTAATACTTATTATTGCAAATATTACAAAAGTTCCAGCCGCATTTGGCCTTATATTTAAATATGCATTTACGCCAATGGCCGCTACAGGTGGAGTACTTGGTTCTACAGTAGCTCTTGCAATCAGAAATGGTACTGCAAGAGGAGTTTATTCAAATGAAGCTGGTATGGGTACTGCACCAATAGCACATGCTGCAGCAGTTACAGATCATCCTGTACGTCAAGCTATGTGGGGTATTTTTGAAATTGTAGTCGACACTCTTATAGTATGTTCAATTACAGCTTTAGTTATATCGTATCTTCCAGCATAAAAAGCCCCTTAATGATTGAAAAATCAATGCTTAGAAGTCTTTTAATGCTTCAAATGTAGCCATACATATGTAATATTAAGCCATATATAACACTTGCATTATCGACATTATAGTGATATAATGTAACCATACTAAGGAAGCGAGGAATATAATATGGAAAACCAGCGTAAAAGAGTACACCTTGAAATACAAACACATAGAGCAAATCCTTATGGATTAATTAGATCTACTTACCGAGAAGATGGTAAGATAAAACATAAAACCTTTGCACGAATCACAGGAGTAGACATTGATACCTTGAGGTTAATCCAAGCAGTATTTCAGGGAAATGTTGTTCTTAAAAGTGATTTCAAAGTTTTATCATCAAAAGAATATGGAGCTTCATATGCATGTTTACAGCTAGCTAAGAATCTTGGCCTAGACAAAGCTATTTATTCAAAAACAAGTGAAGCTTGGGTTAAAGATAGTTTAGCCATGATAATAGGTAGACTAATATATGCTGGTAGTAAATTATCTTTAACTAATGTTAATAAAGATAGTTCCTTATGGGAAGTATGCGGCATTACTGATTCACAGATAGATGTAAATACTCATTGCTATGATGCAATGGATAGATTATTTAAAAGACAAGATGCAATTCAAAAACATTTAGCCAAGAAACATTTAAAAGATGGGACAATAATTTTTTACGATATTACAAGTAGTTTTTTAGAAGGCGAATATAATAAGAGTGATATCGTGGGCTTTGGTTATAACAGGGATCAAAAGAAAGGCCATGAACAAATAGTTATAGGTCTTATATGTAACAAAGAGGGTTGTCCAATTTCCGTTGAAGTTTTTAAAGGTAATACAAAAGATGAAACTACCGTTCTTGATAAAGTGGATGATATTAAAAATAAATACAATATAAAAAATGCTGTTTTTGTGGGAGACCGTGGGATGTTAACTAAGGCTAACTTAAATAAAATTAAAGAAGATAATTATATTAAAACTATTTCCGCACTAACCCATAGCCAAATTAAGGCATTGTGCCAAACTGAACATACGCAGATAAAAATGTTTGATGAAAAAAATATTATTGAAACTACTGATGGAAGTGTACGATATGCATTGTGTAAAAATCCTGATATTGAGCGGAAAAACAAAAAACAAAGACAATCTTTAATAGATAAAACTAAAGAGTCCTTGGACAAAATAATAAATTTAAAAAGACCGTCTACAGACGAAAAAACTGGAATTCGTGTAGGAAAAGTTTTAAATAAATATAAAGTGGGAAAGTTCTTTAACATAAGCATTAAAGATGGAGTACTTACCTGGAAAGTTAATGAGAACAAACTTAAGGAAGAAGAACTATATGACGGGTTTTATGTTATTACAACTGATGTTAAATCTGAAGATTTGAGTATAATGGAAGTTGTAAAAACCTATAAGAAATTAATAAATGTTGAACAAGCTTTTAAAAACTTAAAGACAACAAGATTAGAGATTAGACCAATTTATCATAAAACAGATGATAGAATTAAATGTCATGTATTTATCTGTATGCTTGCTTATTATTTGATGTGGAATATGAAAGAAATGCTGACACCTTTATTTGATGAAAATGAAACAGGTCGAAATAGAGAATATACTTTCAATCACATTATGGAAAGATTAAAAAGTATACGTAACGAGACAATAGATTTTGATGGAATTGAAAGCAATATTATAACTGAAAGAGATTCTGAACAATCAAGGATCCTTGAATTGATGAATATAAAAATGTAGCCACACTATGGAAATTTAAAATAGCGACCTAATACGCTCTATAGAGGCGTTAGAGGCATGTCTTAGTCTGGAAGATACGTTATATCTCTTATTTCGCAATAGAAGCTGCAGTATTTACAGCTTCCCAGGTTAAGGCAAATGGTGGTGAATAAGCATAATCATAATATGCTAAATCCTTAGTTGTCAGACCAGCATGAATGGCTGTAGTAAAGGGAAGTAGCCTGAGTACAGCATCCTTTTCTCCAAAGACCCGAGCGCCTAATATCTTATAACTTTTATTTTCATAAATAATCCTAAAGCTAATTCTATTTGAGCCAGGCATATAACCAGGTTTACTTGAGATTTTAGATTCTGCTATACCATAATCATATCCAAGGTCTTTAGCTTGATCTTCTGTAAGGCCAGTAGTAGCAAACTCTAAGTTTCCAACCTTTACGGAACTGCTAGCCAATGATTCATAGGGACCAAAGAGTTCTTTATTATCTTTTGATAAGTTTAT
>JAAYQS010000071.1 GCA_012519155.1 Clostridiales bacterium | reverse complement strand
TATCATTCTCCATCTCAAGCTGCTTAACTCTTTTTTCTAACTCTATTACCCTGTTTTCTTCATCAGTTCTATTATCTTCAGCATTAAAGGATTTAGTATTATTATATCTCACTACCCATTGCCTCAGGGTAGATGGAGAGACTCCATATTGCTCATGTAGATCCCTGTAGGTATGGTTACCTTGGTTGTATATGTTGACTAATTGCTTCTTGAAATTTTCCTCATAATATTTTCTTGACATGATTTTCTCCTCCTAATATTATTATATCATGTTCGGAGAAAACCTGTCCTATCTAGTGTAACCTATCCACTAAATAGAGAAAGTTGGGTTGGAAGAAATGTTCCAGTTATTCCTCTTACAATAAAACAATATGTTTATATTATGTTATTTATTTATGGAAATGAGTTAGATATTCATGCATTTGCTAGTCTAATATCCAGTATAAATGAAAATGCATTAAATTCTTCTAACTATATTGAGTGGGAAAATAACATTGATAACATAATTGAAGAATGGAAAATAAGTTATAAATAAAGTTAAGTAATTTTATAATATCCTCTTTTTATCTACTAACAGATAGATAAAAAGAGGATATTAATGTATGCATAATTATTTAAATCTCTTCCTCATATTGCCTTATCTTCTTATAGGTAGTATTTCTACTTTTATAACCTAATAATTTAGTAAATTCAACTCCTGTAATATTTCCTTCTTTCCATCTATTATAAAGACTAGGAAAGTTCTTGGGTAATTCCTTAGGTTTTCTCCCCTTATATTTACCTTGTTTTTTTGCTATGGCAATTCCTTCCTTCTGTCTTTCCCTTATTTTAATTCTTTCCTCTTCTGCTATTGCACCTAAAACTTCAATAAGAATATTATTTACCATCTTAATAACCCAGACATTTTCTTCAGGAAGTTCAATTAAGGTAGTAGGTATATTTAAGATTTTGACCCTAACCCCTTTATCATTTAAAGAATCCAATTCATTCTTAATCATTTGCTTATTTCTACCAAGCCTATCCAATTCCTTAACTATTAAAGTATCACCTTCACGAAGGACCTTTTTTAACTCCTGGTACTCTTCCCTATTAAAGTCCTTACCAGATTGCTTATCCATATAGATATTTTCATCTTTTAATTCTTTTTCATATTCTTTTAATGCTTCAATCTGTCTTTCAGGATTCTGATCCTTACTAGAAACTCTAATATATCCAAAAATCATGATACAACCTCCTAATGTGTACTTTTAGGGTATATAAAAACAAGAGTACACTTTTAATAAGATTATACCTTAAAAACATACTTTAAACTATAGTTTTTTATACTAAAAATGTGTACTCGATAGGGTACACTCAAAAGGTACAGTGGTAATACTTTCCTCTTAATAAATAATTAGATTTAAAGTATAAATATTTATAATTTGGGTAAAATATTTTAAATAACCGCCATTAAATGATGGCAATTGTTTAAAATATTTGATATAATAATAGTACCAACATCTTACGATATATGATGAAAAGCAATTGAAAGGCGGGTACTATTGTAGATATGAAGGATAGTTTTAGAAAGTTATATCTTAAGGAAATAAAAAGACAAGTAGCTAAGAATGGATGTATACCCATACCTAGAGATAAAAATGTAGCCTTTATGAGAAAATATTTTTTAGACCATCAAGATTTAAAAGAAATAATCCTAGACTTAAGTCCCAATGATTGTATAGATGGACCAGAGGAAGATAGAGATGGTTATAAAGGATATGTATTAGAATTTAAAAGTTCATACCTAGATGAAATGTTGATTTATATAAAGATTAGGTACAATCCACCAGATGAGGTGGTAATCATATCTTTTCATGAAGATGAGTAAATTTATAGATTTTAATATAGAGCAAATAATATTAAAGATTTAGTATTATTTGCTCTATGGAGCTGGTTTATATGTTTAGATAAATTAAAGATTTATATAAAGATATAAGCTAGTTAAATATTGTAATAATTAAAATAAGAGGGGAGTTATTATGAATAAAGTGAGAGAGGTTTACTGTGCTAATTGTAAAGAAAAAGTAAACTATACTATAAGGAGGGAGATAATTAAGGAATACAAAGGATATGAGGTTAATGTTACGGAAAAGGTGGGTGTATGTAATATTTGTAAAAATGATATATACATTCCGGAACTTGAAAGTGAAAATTTTGACAATCTTTATAAAAAATATAAAGAACTTGCTAATATCATAAGTGCTGAAGAGATTATCAAATTCAGGGATAAATACAATATATCACAAAGAGAACTTACATCAATATTAAATTGGGGTAAAATGACAATCAACAGATATGAAAGGGGTGCCATTCCAAGCCAAAGTAATAATGATTTGTTGAAATTAATTATTTCAAATGAAAATATTTTTAAGGAAAAAGTTGAAGATGCTTTTCAAAATAATAGAATAACAGAAAGAACATATGAAAAGGTTCAAAATAAACTAATAATCTCTAATAAAGATATTTTAAAAGATATAGTAATAAACTCTTTAACACATAAGGAAGATGAATACAATGGCTATAGAAAGTTTGATATTGAGAGGTTAACTAATCTTATAAGTTATATTGCAGATAACGTTGATTTATATAAAACTAGTTTGAATAAATATTTATGGTTTATTGATTTTGAAAACTTTAAAGAAAATGTAAGATCTATAACTGGATTGAGATATATGAGATACACTTATGGACCTGTTGTTGAAGATTTTAAATATGAAGATATATTGAATCATTTTGATGATAAGTTTGTTAAAGAAGAATATGAAGAGGATCATAGGACAATAACCAAAATAATAAGTAAAGGAAATTATGACTTGTCAATATTTAAAGAGGAAGAGGTAGAAGTAATAAATAATGTAATAAGTGTATTGAAAGAAAAAAGTTGTACTGAAATATCTAATTTATCACATGAAGAAGAAGCTTGGCTTAAAAATAAGGATAGAGATCTTATTTCTTATGATTATGCTGAGAGTCTAAAATTAATTTAAGCTTTATAAATCGTTACTATTTTTTTAAGATATAAAACTTTTAATCTAAACAGGCTTGAAGATATTTTCGGGTCTGTTTTAATATGCGATTATAGCAATAAGCCTTTATTTGCTAATAATACAATTAACATATTATTTATAGAAGAAATACGGGGTAATTTAATCCCAATTATTTCTGCACTTGACAATACTCTTTCATCAGGAACGCAACATAACTCTCCTGGGGTATTACTATATATTTTTTGACATCTAAGTTCTCTTTAGAATAAGTAGTATCTTAATTCTCATTCTATTATTTCCAGCTCCTAGGCCTTCTATATTATTTATAAATTTAATAAAAGTAAGATACATTTTTTTATTACCTGGTAAAATGATATTAAGATCTGCTGCCCATCCCTTGTAGGAATTATTTTCATACAAGCTTATATATGATAGTTTGCCCTTATTTTTAATTACACTATCAATTAATCTGTTTTTAAATCGTAATACATCTTCATTAATTATAAGAACTTACAATGGCTTATCAGGCCTATCTCTACAAAATTCGCAATTAGAGTTTCCACAAGTATCTTCTTTCCATTCATTACAATAAGCACAGAAGTAGGCATCATATTTTTCATAGAGAATTAAAAAGTTATCACATTTACTACATTTTTCATCTAATATAAATCCTTCTATTCTTTTATTATTTATTATTACTTCATCACTTTCAAGATCTTCAAAAATCTTCATTTTTTCCACTATCCTTTTATTTTATATAGAAATCCTAAAATAATATTATGATCTATAATAGCCATAGACCTATCCTATACCCTTATCACTAAAAACCCCTTAAAACGCAAATTAGAGCCTCATCTTTTTCCTAAATATCAAAATTAATCAAAATCAGGCTCATCTAATAAAGAAAGTGAAAAGTCTATGTTTTTAAAGTCTTTATCTGACATTTGCTCAAGTTTTAAAATTAAGACATCAATTAAACCTATAATATCCTTATCTTCCTGATATTTATAATTAGAATTAATTTCACCAATAGTTTCCATTCTATTATCTTTTTTATAAGAATCAAGTAATGTTATTTCCTCAATAGTAAACATAAGATTACCACCTTTCTATAAATTTAAATATAACATCATTTATGATATTATCATAAATGATAAAAATTTATTATCTTTCAATTTGATTATCCCTAATTCCATTATCTTTATTAGTAAGTAATGACTTTTCTTTTGCCTTTTCAATTTTATCTTTCAAGGGTATTTTCTCATTCCTTCCTTCAATTCCCTTGTTTTTATTTTTTAAAACATCCTTCATTAAATAATCAATTTTATCATGAATATTAGTATCTACATCATAATCTTTAATAAATTTTTCTGCTATATTATCTATATTTTTAATAAGATATTCACTTTCCCCTTCTTTGATCCTATTAAAATAAGTTGCTTCTTTAATTTGTATATTAATAACTGTTGCTACTTCTTTTACATTTAATATATCAATGTAATTAGACTGGTTGTTTTGGTATAATGATTCCTTAACCCTATCTTTATCATAATCATTTACTGCAATTATATTTCCTTCATTTACATTATTAGAGATCTCTTTCATAGTCTTTAATATACTTTTATTTAAATTTTTATCTATAGAATACATGGTAATATTTTTATTAAAAGCACTTTTAATTTCTTTATTACTATCTAATAAGTAAATATCATTATTCTTATATCCGAAATCTATTAATTTATCTTTTTTTCTTCTTTCATTAATATAATCTCTAATAAGACGATTCAATTCCTTCCTATCAAAATCATCAAATCTTTTTTTATCTTCACTCCAAATAGCATAAGTAGGTTTTTCATAATTACTTACTGGTCTATCAAGTCTTATTTTCCTATTCCCTTGGAGCATATAAACATTAATACTAGTTTGATCTAGTATCTTCTTACAATTAGTGGAGCTTATGTAATACATATCATTCTTTTTATAACCTAATTCATTTAATTTCTTTTTATTAATATCCTTTAAATAATCATCTAATCTTATAGGCCTTTGCTTTTTTTGTCTTTCACTTTTTATCTTATTCAAATGAAGATTAAATGAAAAATAGTCCTTAATTAAATTCTTAGTTCCTTTTATTTCTCCATAGTTATTAATAATAGTGTTTCTATTATTTTTAAAATGTTCAAAATCAAAAATAACTTTACTATCATCTTTAAAGGTAACTTCTACCTTATCAATTTGTTTTTCATTAATTAATACATCTTCTAAGGTTTTTTTATAGTCAATTTCATAGATATTTCCTATTATTTTGTTATCCTCTTTATATGTTATTTCTATTGCATAAGTAGATACATCTCTATCCTGGTATGTTTTCCATGTTACATTGGCTTGACTATTTTTAATATAAACTTGATTTTGTTCAAATAACCATGTTCCTGAATTTCTTGTCATAAAGCAAAAATAATCATTTACTTTTGAATTGGATAAATCCAAAATATCATATACAATATCTGACTGATAATTATCTACTTTTAGATTAACAATGTTTCTTAATGCTTCTACTATATCTACATTAATAAGTGCCTTCAAGTATCTCACCTCCTTGATTGTTTGACTTTAAGGTTATGTAATTTATTAATTATAAAATTGTTTGATTTATTAGTTGCTTAATTATGATATTATTTAGTTACATGGTTTATAAAAAATGTTCAGCTATTATGATTTTTTTTATTATAAACATTACTCTTTGTAGTCTATATATCCTTTATATTCTTTGTAGTCTTGAATTGATTTTTTCAAATACGGTATAAATAAGGGTATAAAAATTCGAAATAGAAGAAGCATTGTTGTCAGATTTACGATTATTTTTAGAGGTTGTTGAAGAAACTGATATAAATTATGCTTTCCAGGATAAAATATGCCATACCAACTTAAAGTCCCAAACATTAAATATATATCCAATTTTGACTTTCTAAAAGAATAAAAACAATATATAGCTAAAGGTGTAAAAATTAATATAGTACCAATATCCATAATAATCCTCCTTCCTCTAAAATTTTTTTGAAAGTAGAATTTTTTAATTTAATCTATTTTATTTCGCATTTATCTACAACTATTCACTAACTTTAAACTATAATAACTTCATTTTAATAATATTTTAATGTCTTAATTTCTTAATTATATGATTATTTAATTATATGATTTATTAATTTACCTTTCTATTTCCACTTTATTATCTAACTTTATATTCTTGTTTACATCTTTAGCTTTTTCTTTAGCCTTTTCTATTCTATCCCCTAAACTAGGTTTTTCTATATCTTCCTCCTTAACTCTATCTAAATCAATTTCTCCATCATATAAACTTATTTTTAAATTATTTTCCCTATTCATTTGTAGTAGCTTTAATTCTCCATCTATTTTAAATATTAAATCATGGGAAGTCTTTTGTATAGTATCTAAGGATGATTTCAGTTGACTTAACTCCTTATCCTTACTCCATCCCCCTACATATCCAAAGCTATAACTAGAAGTATCTATACCTAAAACATTGGATACTACATAGGCTATACTTTCAGCTTCTACCTCTCTAGTAGAACTATCTCTTACCCTAGTTTTTAAATCTGAATGTAGAATGGAATGAGCTATTTCATGTATTGCTGTTTTAATTATTTGTGCTTCTGCCAATCCCTTTCTTATAGCTATTCTTTTATTAACTGGATCACAATACCCATTAGCACTTGAAGTAATATCTTCATATTCAATTGGGTACGGAGATACATTTTTAAGTATATTAAATAAAACATCAAAATCCTTAACTTCATCAGTTAGTTTAGATGCTAATTCAGGTAAAGGCTCACCGTCAGTTTGAGATACATCAAATACATAAACTACCCTAAAATAGTTTTGAGTAATTTCCTTTTTTTCAGTAACCTTTTTACCATCTTTATTTAACATTGGTTCTTGGGTTATAGGATCAATCTTGTCTATTTCTATGGTCTTTTTATAAGATGCAGGCGCTAAAATTCCTATGCCTTTTTCACCCTTATTAACAAATCTATTAAATTCTTTTTTCCAGGCATTAAATCCTGCTACCCTTGAAGCATCAGGTTTTTGTAATAAAATTAATCCAATATTATTTGAACTATAATTATGAAACCTACTCATAACATCTAAATACTCTTTATATTTATCACTTTTATATAAGTCTTTAATTCCTTCTTCTAATTGTTTGGTAAGTTTCTGAACTTTATTTTCTTTCATCCCAATCCCCCTAAAACAAATTAGAATTCTTTTTTTCGCCTTCTTTCTTTATCTTCTCTTATATATTTATATATAGTTGAAATGCCCCAATCAGTAATTTTACTTATTTCTTCTACAGAATACTTATCACTATAATATAATTTTAAAACCTCTTGTATTTCTTCCTTACTCTTTTTAGGTCTACCACCTGATCTGCCCTCTGCTTTTGCAGTTTTCATACCAATTTTAGTTGCTTCTGCTAAAACACTTCTTTCCATATCACCTAATATACACATGGTATATAAAAAGTACCTTCCAATATTCGTAGTAGTATCAATATTATCCTTTAAAACAACTAAATCAATATCTTTTTCAGAAAAATATTCGGCTAACTCTTGTAATCCTTTAATTGTTTTACCTAATCTATCTAACTTATAGACTACTAAAATATCACCTTTTCTTAACTTTTTTATTAACTCATTTAATTTTGTTTCCTTAGTTTTTGTTCCCCTTGGATATTCAATATAAATTTCATCTACTCCATATTTATTTAGTGCATCTACTTGAAACTCAATATTATCTTCATCTATGCTCTCCCTTGCATAACCAAATTTCAACTTAGGAACACCTTCCTTTTTCTATTATGTCTATTTCTTATTTTGCTTTATAAATTTTGTTTCTTTCTCTCCACCAAAAATTAAATCTTTTTCTTCAAATATCATATAAGTATTGCCATCATTATCTTCTATTCTATATTTTATATCTTTTTCCTTATCAAATAAAGTTTTAAATATTATAATATCTTCGTCTACTTCCCAAGTCCCTTCTTTATCATAGTAATGGGTAGATTCATATTTCCCATTACTTTTTAATGTCAAAGTATCATTATCTTTATCAACCCAAGTTCCTACTAGCTTATTTTCTTCTTCTGAACTACAAGCCACCATAGTAATTATTAATAATGCTGTTAAGAGTAAAATAATTGATTTTTTCATAATCCATACCCCCTAAATTATTACTATTTTAATTCTTTTAAAATCTTTAAGGCTTCCGATAATGGCATATCTATTTCTTTTATTACACCTTTAATTTCTAATACCTTTATTTCCTCAATCTCACCTTCTAACTTTTTAATCTTTTCTCTATCCCTTTCTATTCTTGATTCAAGTTTAGAAATTTGTTCCTTCTTTGTAGCTATTTTTTCTTCCATCTTACTCATTTTAAGCACCCCTTAATTTAAAAAGTTTATTGGATTTATAAGTTTCCCATTTATTCTTACTTCAAAATGTAAATGTGGTCCTGTTGACCTCCCTGTATTACCTACCCTTGCAATATTATCTCCTTTTGATACACTATCACCCTTCATGACTGAAAGGGAACTACAATGAGCATACAAGGTAATCATACCATTACCATGATTAATCATTATACAATTCCCATATCCACCATTAACACCTGAAAAAATCACTATTCCATCCTGTACTGCATATATTGGGGTTCTATCATTCCCAGCTATATCGATTCCACTATGAAAACCCCTTATTTTTGTAATTGGATCTACTCTATATCCAAAATGAGAGCTGATATAACCTACATTATTTGTAGGATGTACAAACTTCCCACCATATCCTTCTATTTCTTCTGGTGTTAAGCTAGGTAAACTAGGGTAATATGCTTCATTATTTACCACTAAATCAGGATACATTTCAGTTAAATCAGCCATAGCTAAAGTTATAGCCCATTCTCTATCACTATCATCATAATTTAGATTATAAATAACTTCTTCAATATCAAGATTTCTTAAATCTACAATAATTCTAGTTTTTTGTAATAATATTTCTATTTCTTCACCTGTTTCAGAATCTATGGTGGTCTCTATTTCTTCATAGGTTTCTACTTCCGTTTCTAAAGTGAAGAATAACTCATAGATATCCCTTGCATTATCCATATCTTTAAACCCCATATTTTGTTCTGTTTCAACTGCTAAGATTGCGAGTACATCTTGTAATTGGACTAATACCATATCATCGTTAACTATAACTACATCATCATAATCATTATAAAAGTTTTGAATTTCATTATTAATTTCTTCATTCCATATATTAATACTATCTTGTAATTCTTCAATAAACTCAACTTCTGCAATTGGATATGAAGCTATTGCCGTTGAAACGGGAAATATAGAAGTAATAGCTGCTACCATCAAAAATATTAATAAAAGTGGTATAGCTATAGTAATAATTCCTTTTAATACAACTGGATTAGATATGGTCTTACCTATTGACTTAATACCATAAGCTATTCTTTGAGTTACCTTCTTCCCAATTTGATAACTTCTCTTTGCTGTTTTCGCAGTAGTTTTTGTTGTTCCATAGATACCTTTTACTACTCTAGTTCCAATAATAGAAGCATCTTTCGCTTGAATTATGGTTTGTATTCCTAGGTCTTGATTTTCTTCTATATCAAAATTAGTAATACTTGTTTTTACAAATCCCTTTCTATCCGTTAAAAATCTTTTACCTGCAATAGCTTTATCTTTTATATTTACTACTGTTTCTATAGTTAAATCATCACTATTACCACCTTTAAAGTTTATAATGGCATCTTTAGTTGATCTTGTAAGTGTGGTTTTTAAGCTAGTATTTGATACTTTATCTTTCTTAAATAGATTTATTGCTTTTACACTAGTATATCTACCTAAATTAGCCCCTAGTTTTAAAGTCTTTTCCCCAGTAATAATACCTGATTTAGATATATTAATAGAAAAATCTTCATCACTATGTCCTATATTTTCAGCAAACCTACTTCTAATATATTTATTTTCCAATGTTCTAGTGGTTAGGCTTTTATCTATTATTCCATCTGGTTTTATGGTTCTTCCTTCATTCCTTCCTTCAATTCCCTTGTTTTTATTTATTATTCTAGTTGGATCTTTGTTTATTATTTTAGATATATTGTTATCAGTATGTCTATTTTCATAATATAACATATCTTTTGGTCTTGCCTTCTTTCTTATTAATAAACTAGTCATTCCTTTAGATATAAAATCAGTATCATGTTTCTTTATATAATAGTCTTCATTATCTATATTTTCAGGAGTTGGCTGCCTACTTTCTTCATAATTTTTATAAGAAGGAATTTTATATTCAGGATTTCTATAAGACTTTACCCTGTCTAAATCAATTTCTTCATCATATAGGGAAGCTTTTCTTTCCTGTTCTTTATAAGTATTTTGGTTATAATATTCAATATTTCTTCTTTGGGTTTCTTTACTATGGTATTCCTTTCTTTTGTATTCTTCTTGTTTTTTACTATAATCAATGTTTTCAGGCGTTTTTTCTACAACTTCTTTTTTGTAAACATAACCTTCTGATATATAAGATTTTTCAATCCCTTTTTTATCCTCTTTTATAATATTAGTAACAGTACCACCATAATTGGTGGTACTACTGCTATCTTTTAACATTTTATTATTAGAAGAATTATAATGCTTCTTCATAATACTCATCCTTATCTTCCAATTCTATTTCATCTGGTTTTGTAGTCATCATTTGATATAGTCTTGTATTTATAGGGAATTTATCTATAAATGGTATTATAGAATCACCACTAAATAAAAGGCCTTGTCCTGCATTAGCGTTTGTTACATAGCCTAATTGTTGGTTTGATATATTTAATAGTTGTGCTAATTCTAATCTATCTGTAGTAGCTTGATTCATCATTATTATAAAATCTGAATTAGATAACATTCTTCTTGCCAAGTCTGATATAAGCAAGTCTTCTACATTTTGGGTAATTCCTGTTGGTATTGCACCCCACTTTCTGGCTCTTTTATAAAGCTCAAATAAGAAGTTTGCTGAATACTCATTTTGGAATAATAAATATATTTCATCCATATATATCCAGGTTCTTTTACCTATCGCTCTGTTTTGAGTTATTCTGTTCCATATTTGGTCTAGGACTATTAACATTCCCATAGTTCTTAATTGTTTTCCTAAATCCTTTATGTCGTAACATACAAGCCTATTATTTATGTCTATATTTGTTGGCTTAGCAAATACTCCTAAACTTCCCTTAACATATAATTCTAAGGATAAGGCTATATTTTCAGCTTCTATTTCAGGTTGTTTTTTTAATACTTCATAAAAATCTACTAATGTTGGTACAGGATATCTTTTCGGACTAGAAAAATGATGAGCATAAGTTAATTTGACAGTTCTATCTATTATGGTTTTTTCAGAAGCAGTTAATCCATTTCTTCCCCCTATTAATAGTTCGCATAAAGATAACATAAACTCTGCTTTTAAAGATAATGGATCCTCATCATCTGCATAGTTCATTGTAATATCTAATGGATTTATATTTACATTACTGCTGGAAGATACATTAATTACCTCTCCCCCAAACCCCTTTACTAAAGAAGTATATTCAGATTCAGGATCTATAATCATAACCTCATCATCAGTATTTAGAAGTACATTTACCATTTCTCTTTTAGCTGTAAATGATTTTCCACTTCCTGGAGTTCCTAATATAAAACCATTAGCATTTTTTAAGGTTTTCCTATCAAAGAAAATTAAATTACGAGATAAAGCGTTTAAGCCATAATACATACCACCTTTTTGGAATAATTCTTGAGTAGTAAAAGGTATAAATATTGCAGTACTTGCAGTAGTTAATGTTCTTTGAATTTCTACAAAGTTATATCCTAAAAGGAGTGTGGAATTTAAACCTTCTTCTTGTAAATAATCTAGATAACCTATCTTGCAATTATTTTTTCTAGCAGTAGATAATATTTGATATACATTTTCATCTAATTCTTCATCAGAATCTGCTGATGTAAATATTAAAATTGTTGCTTTAAACATTCTTTGATTTTTATTTTGCAAATCATCTAAAAGCTCTTCTGCTTCTGCTAATGAATATTTTAATTCATAAGGTATCATATCTACATCATAACCTGATTTTTGTGCCTTTTTTTGTTCGTCAATTTTTGTTGTTCCATAAATGATATTTTTTGTTTTACTAAGTCAAAAGCTTTATCTTGCTCTACACTGTTAATATGCAAGTTAATAGTCATATTAATAGGTATGTCTGATAGTTCAGAAAGAAGTTTATCTGATAGTTCTGGTGGTAAATTCTTCAAATACATTACCCTACCTGTTTTTTCGCCAAATTTAAATGTACTCTTGTTTTGAAAGTTAAAACTATCAGGAGATATAAAATCCTTTGTTTTTAAATCTGATCTTACTAAATAATCGTATTCAAAATCAAATTTATCTGTATCTTTATTTAAAATACTATGAAGTATCTCTAATCTTTGTTTTCCAGATAATTCTTCTGTATCACAACCTAATGACTTAAAGTTGTTTAATATATCTAGAGAAAGCCTACCTAATAAAGGTCTTGAAGCTTCATAATCAGTTGCCATAGTACCAAAGGTTATATATTTTTCTCTAATTATACTGTTATGTCCTTCTCGACTTTTATCATCTAACATAAGGTTATATTCATCTCTATAATCATTTAAGTTATCATCTCTATGTCTTAAAAACATTTGCTCTCTAAATTCTTCTTTGTTGATTATTCTATTATTTATAGTAATTTGAAACGGAATACTTGAATCAAAATAATTAAGAAATTGACAATACCTAGAAAATATATTTTCCTTTTCATCACGTCTTGCAATTTGATAATTTATATCAGAAAATTTAATGGTTTTAGTATAATATCCCTCTACAACTTCACAAATTCCATCTTCAAACATTCTTTCAAATCTAATACTATCTTGTACAGTTTTAGGCGATTTTCTTTGCTTTAGTTTCTTCTTCAATTCTTTGTTTTGCAATTTTGTATTGTTTTCTAGCTTCCTTAGTCTTTCTGTTGACTTCCTTGCTCTTTCTCTTTGTATCTTTTTTTCTGATTTCAAAGACTTTATATTCTCTTTCTTTTCTTTTTCCTTTTTTCCTTTTATTAATCTTTTTAGAACCAATTATTTCACCTTCTTTCACCTCTATTTTATTTATATTTAAATCTGTCTTATAAATCCTTTTATTGTTCCCCAACTTTTGCCTTATCATTATTACTATATACTGTTCAAAAGGAAATCCATCCTTTTTAAAGAATCCAAAAGCAAATATTGGCATAGTAATTAAGATTACCACATAGCTAGCTACTTCTTTACCAAATACTTTAGATGTTAAATAATAAGAAATAAATCCAATAGCTATGGCAATTATAAAAGAAAACAATTGTCTTATTGATAATCCAAATAATATCTTTTCTTTGTATTCTGTAATTTCCTTAGGCACTCTTACTTCCAGAGAAATTGAAATCACCTCCTACATAGCATTGGTTATTGATTTAGACCATCTTCCTGTCATAAATAAAGAAGCAACTAATACTAATGAATAAAGCATAGCATTCAATAGTAATGTATTTAAATCTGAACCTCCACCGAATGCTATACTACCTATTAAGGTATGATACATACCTAGTACAATGAAAATGATGACTCCTTGTATAGCAACTGCTGAAAAGGATTTTAGAAAATTCTTTGCAACTCCTGATAATTCTGTATTAGCTAATGTTGCTAATGGTAATGGTGCTATGGCTAAATGAATATATATTTCAAACATTCTTCCTATCATAATTACTTGAACCACTACTATGGAAAATTTATATACTAACCAAATTACTAAAACTTGTGCAGCTACCATTGTTTGTTGTAGAACCTTTAAATCATCTATATAATCTCTTAATGCTTCTGCATCATAAGGTAATGCGTTAGTAGTTTCTACAAATATTCCACCTATATTACCTATTATCTCTGTAGAAACACCATATATTGCCCCCATTATTAAAGGAGTGGAATCTATTACTAGTTTTATTAAAACTATTTTAAACATAACTCTAAAAGGAATTTCAAATCCAAAACTATTCATTCCCTCAGTTCTAATAGTTATGTTATAAATCTCTAACATAAATAATAATCCAAGAAGAACATAGGCAATTGGTAAAACCGCATTATTCATTATTTTTGTTACTCCATTAAATAAGGCAGAATTATATGTTTCAGGTGTCTTTAATAAGAAACTATCACCTACCCCTAGTTCACTTACGCCTTCTAGTATATCTTTTATCATACTCATTATAAAATCAGTAATATTAACCACCTCTTTTCTTTTTAAAAATAAACTTTGTTTATAAAGCTATGTTCTTAAATAATGCAGCTGCTGCAATTATTAATCCTCCACCTACAACCTGCCAAATTCCACTTTGTAAAGCAGGTCCATTTTTATCTTTTAATCCACCTGCTAAAACAACGGCTCCCCAAACTAGCCATAATCCACCACCAATAATTGCAAACTTAGTTATAAGATCTAAAACTTGTTGTAATAAATCCATCTTTCAGTCTCCTTTCATTTTAAGTTTTAATCTATTAATATTTCTTCCTCTATAAATGTTTCAACTATTTCAATTTCTTTAATATCCGTAAAGAAATTGTCGGCCCTCCTAGTTAAAGGATCTTTAACTATATAGGTATTTCTATTATCAAAATCCGATAGCTCTTTATAGGCCTTATGTTTTGTAATATCGTATTTTTCAGATATAAACGGCTCTACCCCCCTTATGCTTAAAATACATTTATCTGTCTTCAATAAACCTACTTCTGATGCAGTTATCAACTCCCTTCCCAATACTTGTTCATTAATTGAAAAACTTCCTGTTTGTCCTTTACTTTGGTTAGTTGTCCTTAAGTCAATAGTAGTTTTACCTACCATTTTCGAAATATATTCTAAGGTAGATTGTTCTTTTCCACCTAAAAATAACAAAGTATCGCAGTTACCAGTAATGGTTTCCCAAGTATCTTTATATATGGATTTTAATTGAGCTACATTCTGTAGGATTACACTTACAGATACTTCTCTACTTCTCATGGTTGCTATATAAGTATCAAAATTAGGTATTTGTCCTATATTTGCAAATTCATCAAGTAAAAATCTTACATGGAAAGGTAATCTTCCTCCATATTCATTCTCTGCTTTTAGAAATAATGTATCAAATAACTGTTGATACATTATTGCTGATATAAAATTAAAAGTTTTATCTGTATCAGGAAGTATTACAAATAAAGCAGTTTTTTCATCTCCAATGGTATCCATTTCTAAGGTATCTTCCGATAATAGTTCACTAACTACAGGAATATTAAAAGCTGATAATCTTACTCCAACAGATACTAAAATACTCTTAGCAGTTTTTCCTGCCCCTAATTTAAATAAATCATATTGTTTAGAAGCAAAATTATTAGGATCTTGTTCTTTTAAATCCTCAAACAATAAGTCTAATGGTGATTTGAAATCTTCATTGTCTTCCTTTACTTCTGCAAGTCTTAAAAGTTCCATTACTGACCCAATATGTTGATCTTCTTCTCTAGTTTCAAATAATATATAAGAAAAAAGGGCCTGTAGAAGTGCTGTTTCTGCTTTCTCCCAGAAGTCCCCAGATGTCTTTGAATATGCTGAATTTGTATTTGTAATAAGATTATTTACTAATTTAAGTACATCCTTTTCATCCCTTAAATATGAAAAGAAATTATATTTATCGCTTTTCTCCATGTTAATTAAATCAAATACTTTAATTTTATATCCTGCATTTTCTAACATTTTTCCAGTTTCCTTAATTAAAGAACCCTTAGGATCTGTTATTACATAAGAAGTATGCCTTTGCATTATATTTGGTTTAACATAGAATCTTGTTTTACCTGATCCTGAACCCCCTATAACTAACACATTATTATTTCTTAAAGTTTTTCTTGTATCTAAAGATAAACTTTCTGTTTTTGTAAGTATAATATTTTTTTCTTCTATTTTGTCTATAAAAGGTTTGATATCTTTATAAGTCCCCCATTTAGCAGAACCATGCTCTGTTCCTACTAAATAATTATTCCTTCCAAATGAATTGTATAAATAAGTTAGCCCTAAGATAAGCATTCCAATTAATCCAAATAAGATAGAATTTTTATCTAGATATAATTTAAAAGGAGTGTTTTTAACTTCACTAAATAAATTATCTATAGTTAAAGAAGTCTTAGATAAGAAGGTTTCATCTGTGGCTTGAATATCTTGATAAATCCCTGCTGATCTATTAAATAAGTAAAATATTATTAAAGATAAGATAAATATAAAGATAAATGTTCTTTTATTATTTTTCATATAATCTACCTTCCTTCAATAGATTGAGTTAGGTTTTTTTCTTTAATATCCTTATTTATTTCTTTTGATTTATTTTTGTATTTTATAATTGTATCTTTCAAACTGGGTTTTCTTTGTTTTGAGAATTTACTAGAGGTGTAATTTTTTAATGCCAATTCTATGGCTGAAATGTCTTTTGCCTTGAAGAATACTTTAAATGTGTCTTTTCTAGATAAGTCTTGTTTTATAGCATAATCTACTCCATATTTTTTTAATTCCTTTTCCATACCTTTTAAATCTTTTGATGATAACGGAATATCCTTTAATTGTAATTTTTGTTTATTTAATTCTTTTAAGGTTGTTTTTCCCCTTATGCTTTTTTCTGTTGAGCTTAAATAATATTTCATAGCAATATCTATAATCTTTAAAGTTCCTTGTACCCCTGAAACAGTTATATAGATAGCTTGTTTACTTAATTGATCAGAGAACAATTAAATCGCCCCTCTCTTATTTCTATTTAACCCCCCATTTATATACTTTGATTTGATATTACACTAAATTAATTTAGTTGTTAATACCTTTACCCTTTATTTTCCCATATATAGATAAATAGTATTAATATTCTTATAATTGTTTTTTATACAGATAGATTACTTATGAAATTCTATAATACCATCCATTTGTAAAAATTAATCTTGACTTTATATTTTAGTGGTATATAATAAAATTAAGCAATTAAATAATTAAGAAATCAATAAATCTTATAATCTTATAATCTTATAATTACTT
>JAAYQS010000070.1 GCA_012519155.1 Clostridiales bacterium | reverse complement strand
TTATTACGTTCATTAGGAAAAAATGATAGTATTGAAAAATTGAAAATAAACATTGAAAAAAGAAACAAAGATAGAAAGTTAGAGCATAGACCAGAAATTGAGGCATGGGATTTAATTGTTGAGGATGCAAATAAATATTCACCTAATGAAGTATTTTTGGAAGATATTATGACTGAAAAAGAAATTAAAGATGCATTTTTTGAACTTAAAGGCATAAATAAAGAATTTTCAAAAAAAACTAGCTTAATCAATAAAACAGATTTGAGTTTTTTGGCTATTGCAATAGCTTTGCAGGTTACCAAGTCATTAGTTTTTCCATATGTAGCAGAAAAATTTGATTATGGGAAGGCGTTTGATAAGAACTCAAGATTAGCACATGATGATAAATTAATAGAAAGAGATCACAGAAAATCAAATGATAATTTTAGGGATAAGTATAAAGAAAAACATGGGACTGGATATTGGATTAATATGTTATACCAAACACCTCCTTATGATATAACAAAAGGTTCTGTGGATTTGGGTATAAATATGGGAGGGCCATATCATCGTCTTTTTACATTAGGACATGATCCTATATTGGGCTGGATTTTTGGAACAATGAATATTTTAACTGATGTTATTACTTTGAATAATTTTAATTCATATCGAGTTATTAGAAAACCTAAAATGATTATTACTCCTGAAGTTGTACCTATGGGGATTATTATTAAAGAAAGCTATGATTGTATTAAGGCAGATTATCTTAATTTACCTGCTGCAATTTTTGCTCAGGCACAACATTTAAAATCTGATAAATTTACAAAATTAGGATTACCTGTTCCAATTCTGGAGACAATAAATGAATATTTTGCTAGCACGTTATATAAAAGCAACTATGATTCATTATGCTTAGCTAGAGATATGAAAGTTGTAGGAGAATCATTTGTGGTTTCTAAGTTATTTGATATTATCATTACCCTTGTTCATGGGCTTTTCCGAGGTAAGGATGAATCTAAAGATTTATATGAGGTAAGGACAAGAAAAATTCTTTTGATTTCAAATTTGATTGCTTCAACAAGTACAATTATCAATGCTACTATTACCAAAAATCCTAAAAATCTTGATATAGGAAGTTTGCTTAATACTGTTATACATTTATTTTCAGATATTAAATTTATTACAAAGATAAAGAAAGAATTTATAGAAAATGAAATATCTAATAGACTAGAAGCTGAAGTAAGAGAAATAGATAATATGTTTTGCAATATATAATAAATATTTGGAGTTTAAATTGCTATATAGAAAAACAAAGAGGTTATTAAGTAGATTTTGGTGTCATTTTAAAAGTTTAAATATCGTATCTGTATGTTTGATATTGTATATTTTATTAGTTTATTTTGGGGCAAAGAAATGCAAAAATTTTAATTTTTTAGATGTTTTATGGGATTATGAATAATATATATGTAATTCTTGTAATAATGAGAAAACCATGGAGAATGGATTTGGATATATTAAAAAAGAAATATTATTTATTATACAATAAACATAAGTTATATATTAAGAGAAAATTATTATCTAGGTAGATTGTTGAATAGTTGATTTCAGGTCAATGATAGTAAATTTAAATGAAAGGTTTAAGTACATACTATTAAAAAGTATAATTTTAGTGTCCAAGCACATGCGGAGACTGTAGTTAAACTAGTTAAGTAATTGTTCCCACGCAAAAAAAATTGATTATTTAAATTAAACTTTGATTATTTTAAAAAAGCTTGATTTTGGGGTTTTAATGTATAGTGACAACGGGATGGCTTAATCGGAGCTTAGCCAGAGAAAAGAGTACTTATGGCTTTTCAAGATTAAAAAAGATAATTGAATATTGTATGGCTCTTAAAAGGGCTTTATAGAAAGGACTAGGCAGATTTTATGCTTAGTCTTTTTTTGAGTATAAAATTGAAAATATAAGTGATAATTAATTAAAAAGGCAATGAGAAAAGTTGCGTGGTGTAATATTACAAAAAGCAAATTTTAATCAAATTTGAAAAAAAGAATGATTAAATAAGTGGTATAATATACGATATAATTAATAGGAATAAAATTACAAAAATCAGATTATTATCTAAATATTTTACCAAGGAATGCGGGTTCCCGGCGTTAAAAAAATCACACTTTTTTTGCGGGGGTACATAGTAAGAATGAAATTTTTTAAATTTCATTCTTACAGGGAAAAGGAAATTCAAGAAAATTATTTCTTAGAATTTTTGTATTGATAAATTAATCAAAAAGTTAGGGTATAAATCATGAAAATATTAAAAGGAGATAAGGGGTATGCTAACTATAACGTATAACGAAATTAAAGAACGCTGTAGAGGACTATATTGGGATGATGGACAAATAGTAACAAAGCATAATGTGTATAAAGGTGAGAAGGAATTTGCAAAGTGCATAATTGCAAATATATTAGCTTTGCTTGAAAGAGATAATATTAAGGATGATTTTATAATATCATATTTACAATTGTTAATAGGGTTATCTAATAAAGATTCAAAACAATATAAGGAATTTCTAAACATTATGGGAACAGAAAAAGATACTATAGTAACTGCACTTGAAGGGGAAAAGTTATCTATTTATGAAAGAAAATTATTAGGTGAGTTAATGCTGAGCAATTTGTCAGACTATAGCACCAAGTATTTTGGTTCAACAATATTGTTCAATAATAGAACATGAAATAAATCAAATTATACAATTATCCAATTTGCCTAACAAACCTAAGCATCATTTGACATGGGATAAGATGAAAAAATATGTAAAAATACAGAAAATAGAGTTAGAGGGTGCATGTTTTGAATTAGATAATTTATTAAATGATTGGCATGGTTTAAGAAATAAATCAGCACATGGCCAAGCAATAACTAAGGAAGAGTATAAAGTAATATGTAAATATAAAAATGAAGGCGTATTCCAAATGATATCTAATAAAAAGATAAGATTGTTGGGTACAAAAGTATCGCCTTCAATTGATGAAATTGGTGAATATATGGGATTAGATAAGTAGATGAAATAAGGATATATAGTATGTTTAAGATATTTTGGGGGAAGATTATGAAAAGTAGATGGAATTATATTGTAGCAGTGATTCTTATGGTAGTTTGTATTATAATAACAATTAAGCCTACTTTATTAAAAATTATTCTAAATAAGATAAATATCATGAGTATAATTTTAATAGTAATAAGTATGATTTTAGCATTATTAAAACCTATATTAAATGTTATTGAAAAAATGGATAAAAAACTATTATTAAAAATAGTTATAAGTTTTATTTGTATTATTTTGGTCATTATGAGGATGTTTAATTCAAAATTAAAAATTGATAATATATCTATATATTTGATAATGTTATCTATAGTGATTATCGTAATACCAGATTTAGATAAATTTTTTAAAAATGGAAGTAAAGTAAAAATAGGAGATATTGAGTTGGAATTTAAGGGTTTATCTGATGAAATTAAGGAAGTAGAGCAGGATGTAAGTAAAAGGGAAAATAGTACTAATAATAAAGTAAGTTATGATGGTATTAATAAAGAAACTTTAGATAGATTTGAATTACTATCAAGTGACCCTAAAATGCTAATTGTAGCAATAGAAATAGAGATAAGGCTTAGAAGAATATTAAATGTATCTGATGGTTACATTTCTCAAGCTTCAATGCAGAAAAAATTAATATATATTAAAGAAAAAGGGATACTTGATGATAGGCAAATTTCAACTTATAGAAAATTTAAGAGTATTATAAATACCATAATTCATGGCATTGATATGAAGGATATAAGTGATGAAAAGTTATATGAGTTTGCAGATTTAGGTATGAGGTTATTGCAAACTATTCCTACGAATATTATTAAATAATATTTATTATTATATTATGATAAGAGTGTATTGACAGTTGCTAAAAAACAAGTTATCATATTTTAAATATAATTTTGTAAATTCTGAAAATAGATTAATTAAAGATATGTTTATTATTAATTGATGAAATATGTTTAAAATATAGATGGTATCATCATCGTATAATGAAAAGTAATTATGGAGAAGTTTCAAAAGATTTTGGCGAGAAACTTAAACAATTAAGAACTTCAAAAGATATGTCGCTTAGAGAGGTTTAAGAGAAAACTGGCATATCGGCCGGATATGTTTGCAGACTAGAAAGTGGTGAAAAAAGAGCACCGACGATACCTATTATTTGTAAATTAGCTCAAGTGTATAATCTAAAGCCATCTGAACTATTTTCTATGGCAGTTAATATGGTAGAGAGTAATGAAAGGATAATGGATATTGGAACATTTATGTTAACGTACGATGTTCTTTATCTAGATAGAATATTAACAGTGCATGTTAAAAGTGTATTAATAGATATAATTAATGATATATTACTAAATGAGTGGAACAGAGGTCTTGAAAGGCAAATATTAGAAATGATAGATAATATAAAGAATTCAGACATATGGGACTAAGTATTTAGTCTCTTTTTTTGTTTAATATAGTAAATACATAGAAATAAATATTACATTTTGTTAAAATAATAGTAAGTGATAATCGCATGAAAAGGAGAATTTTTACATGATAACTGGAGAATTAAGAAGTAAGATAGATAAAATTTGGGAAACATTTTGGACTGGCGGCCTTACTAATCCGCTTGAGGTTATAGAACAGTTTACATACCTTTTATTTATAAAGGATTTAGATGACGCTGAAACAACTAAAGAAAATGAAGCTTCATTTTTAGGCGTTGACTTTGATAGAACTTTTCCAGAAGATAAACAATATTTAAGATGGAGTAAGTTTAAGAATGAAGAAGCTTCTGAAATGTATAGAATAGTATCAGAAGAAGTATTTCCGTTTATTAAGAATATTCATAAAGATAAATCATCTGCATATTCAAAGTACATGGGAGATGCAATGTTTAAGATTCCAACAGCACTTATGCTTTCAAAAATAGTAGATGCTATTGATAATTTACCTATGAGTGATAAAGAGGTAAAAGGAGATTTATATGAATACTTACTATCTAAGGTAGCAACAGCAGGTACTAATGGACAGTTTAGAACTCCAAGACACATAATTAAAATGATGGCAGAACTTATGAAACCAAAGCCAGAAGATATTATTGTAGACCCTTCAATGGGAACTGCAGGTTTCTTAGTAGGAGCAGAAGAATATTTAAGAGATAATCATGCAGATATGTTTTTAGTGCAGGGATTAAATGAACATTTTAATAATGATATGTTTTATGGTTT
>JAAYQS010000069.1 GCA_012519155.1 Clostridiales bacterium | reverse complement strand
TAAGAATGCTATAACAACTATGACACCTATACCATATATAGGGCACCAAGTTCCATTAAAAAAACCTCTATTAGTAAACTTTCTATATGCCCATGCAGCATATACCTCTTCTGAACACCATCCTAAAAATGAATATAAAAAGAACATCCAAATAATCTCATAAATTGTATATATCATAACTTATATTATTTTAAAACTGCTCCTGTGCATCCAGATGTAACAAGTTTTGCATATCTTGCAAGGTATCCATCTGTTATTCTAGGATCTCTTGGTTTCCATTCTTTTCTTCTATTTTCTAATTCTTCATCAGAAACTAGCACTTCAATTGTATTTTCAGGAATATTTATTTCTATCATGTCTCCTTCATTAATTAAGGCAATATTACCACCTACTGCTGCTTCTGGAGATACATGTCCTATAGCTGCACCTCTTGTAGCTCCTGAAAATCTACCATCAGTAATTAATGCTACACAATTTCCAAGTCCACTACCCATAATAGCTGATGTTGGATTTAACATTTCTCTCATACCAGGGCCACCCTTTGGTCCTTCATATCTTATTACAACTACATCTCCAGGATTTATCTTACCATCATATATAGCATTTAATGCATCTTCTTCACAATCAAATACTCTAGCAGGTCCTTTATGATGCATCATTTCTTCAGCTACAGCAGAACGCTTAACAACTGATCCCTCTGGTGCAAGATTTCCTTTTAATACTGCTATACCACCTGTTGTACTATATGGATTATCAATAGTTTTTATAATATTTGTATCTTTTATTTCATGGCCTTTAATGTTTTCTGCTACAGTCTTACCTGTACAAGTCATTAAATCAGTATGAAGTACTCCAAGCTTATTTATTTCATTCATAACTGCATATATTCCACCAGCTTCATTTAATTCTTCAATGAAGTGATCTCCTGCTGGTGCTAAATGACAAAGGTTTGGAGTTTTACTTGAAATATCATTTGCTAAATCAAGGTTCAAATCTATTCCACATTCATGAGCAATTGCTGGTAAATGAAGCATACTATTTGTACTACATCCAAGAGCCATATCAATTGTTAATGCATTCAAGAAAGCATCTTCTTTCATAATATCTCTTGGTCTTACGTTGTTCTTTAAAAGTTCCATAATTTGCATACCAGCTTTTTTAGCAAGTCTAATTCTTGCAGAATAAACAGCTGGAATAGTACCATTTCCAGGAAGAGCCATTCCAAGAACTTCTGTTAAACAGTTCATACTATTTGCAGTAAACATACCTGAACAAGAACCACATGATGGGCATGCTTTTTCTTCAAATTCTAATAATTGTTCATCATTTATGTCACCTACTTTGTATCTGCTTACAGCTTCTGATACATTTGAATAACTTATTTTTTTACCATTTAATGTACCTGCAAGCATTGGACCACCACTTACAAAAATTGTTGGAACATTAATTCTTGCTGCAGCCATTAAAAGACCTGGAACATTTTTATCACAGTTAGGAACCATAACTAAAGCATCAAAAGCGTGAGCCTTTGCCATAGTTTCAGTTGAATCTGCAATAAGTTCTCTTGAAACAAGTGAATACTTCATTCCTTCGTGTCCCATTGCAATACCATCACAAACTGCAATTGCAGGGAATACTATTGGAGTTCCTCCTGCCATAGCAACACCTTGTTTTACTGCTTCTACAACTTTATCTATGTTCATATGTCCTGGAACAATATCATTCTTTGAACTTACAATACCAATTAAAGGTTTTTTAATTTCTTCATCTGTTAATCCCAATGCATGAAATAATGCTCTTTGTGGTGCTGCATTAACACCTTTTCTAATTACATCACTTTTCAATATAATCCACCTCTACTTATATTTTTGATTTATGTTTTAATTATATAGTGAGAGTTGTCTAATGTCAATATCATTGTTATACAATATCCAATATAATTTTTAATAAAAAAAGTGATAATACAAGTTTTAATACTCATATTACCACCAAAATATATTTTAGCCTTTAAATACTGCTTTTTTTAATAAAACAATATCATAACAATTTTCCTTTGTTGCTGAAATTAACAAGCTTTCATTCTTTTTTATATCAAGAACACTTTCTTTTAATTCACTATAATTATTTTTAAGTGTATTAATGCTTTCTTTTATAGATTCAACATCACCTTCAATATGTGCAATATCAACGGCTTCTTTATCTATATAAGCTTTATGTTGCTCTACTGTATGCCTTATAGCTTTTAAAATGCTAGTGTTTTCTTTTACTTGTTCTCTTAATAATTCTTGATTATCTTTTAATAGTGAAATATCACTTTCCATAACAGATATTCTTTGGTTGATTTCTGATATTTCAGTTTTTATTCCTGATATTTCAGTTTTCATTCCTGATATTTCAGTTTTCATTCCTGATATATCTGTTTTCATTCCTGATATATCTGTTTTCATTCCTGATATTTCTGTTCTCATTCCTGATATTTCTGTTTTCATTCCTGATATTTCTGTCTTCATTCCTGATATATCTTTCTTAATACCTACTATTTCATTTTCAATTTTATCAAACTTTTTATTAATGTTGTCTTGCATGTTACTTAAAAAGTCAAAAAGTTCTCTATCCAAAATCACACCGCCTTATCTTATTGTAAGGTAATTATAATGTATAGAGAATTTAATTTCAACAAGAAAATTATTCCTGTATTACTACATAAGACCTAGTTCATTCATAGCATGAAGTATATGTATTTTCATTGCACTTTTAGCACCTTCTGCATTTCTAGCTTCTAAGAATTCCATAATCATTCTATGATCAATTAATGTATCCTTTAGTGCCTGTTTATTTGTTTGAGATAACTTTACCCCCTTATCTATAGCCTTGTATATTATAGGCATAAGTTTATTCATAAATTCATTATGAGTTCCCTTAGCAATTGCCTTATGAAAAGCCTGTTCTTCTATAGTTCTATCTTGACCTTTTTGTATTTTTTCTTCAACCATCATTCCATAATTTATTATTCTTTTAAGTTCCATATCAGTTGCTCTAATGGCAACAAGATATGCCGCTTCTGGTTCAAAAATAAGTCTCATTTCATAAAGATCCTTTGCATTTATTTTTGCATCTAAAAGATTTTCAAAGGCAGCATTTTTTTCATTTTTTTCATTATATGTTACATATGTGCCCTTGCCTCTTCTTATTTCTAATACACCATTTGTTGCAAGGATTCTTATAGCTTCCCTTAATGTTGTTCTGCTTACATCTAATTCACTAGATAAGTCATTTTCATTAGGAAGCTTATCACCTTC
>JAAYQS010000068.1 GCA_012519155.1 Clostridiales bacterium | reverse complement strand
TAGATGTTTCTACCTGGATAAGTAATAATAAAGTATTAGAATTTAAAGATCAAGTTTATATTGTTCATTTGTTTTCTAAAGAAGTAGAACATTCAGAGGATAATATTATAAAATTATATGAACTTTTTGAAAGTGAAGAGATATTTTCTTTAGAAAATATCATTAATGTTATATTAAATTAATTATTATACGGCAATATTTATATTGTCGTTTTTTAGTTAATATTTTTTAAAATAAATTATAATTATATATAACTACATTAATAAAAGATAGGAGATGACTTTAGAATGAAGCGAGATTTTTTAAAAGAAAATGAAGTGCAATCAAATTTGTATTCTGCAAAAGTAATGAGAATTACATTAATATATCAGATAGTGTAAAAAAATTATCATTAGAAACAGATACAATATGAAATCTTTCTAAGAATGTTAATGATCTTTCTTTAAATAATTCTAAAATAATTGAAAAGGCTATAGAAGGAATTAATGAAATGAATAATAGCGCAAAAGAAAGTAAAAATGTTATTAATTCATTAAAGGAAAAGACAAATGAAATAATGAAAATTATAGAGGTCATTACAAGTATATCAAATGAAACTAATATGCTTGCATTAAATGCGGCAATAGAATCAGCAAGAGCAGGAGAATCCTCTTTATCTGTTTGCAAAACTACTAATGAAGTTAATTTAAAAATGAATGAAACTCAAGAATTAACAAAAACTGTTTCTGAAAATAGTGCTAATATTGTAAGTATTGTAGAAGAAATTAAAAATATAAGTGCTAAAAACTTAGATGAACTTAAAGATGTGTTAAAGGTATCTGAAGATGAACTTGATTATATGGATAAATTAACAGAATTAGTTTCATCAATAAAGAATATGTCAGAATCATTAGAAAAAATATCTAGTAATAGTATTTTGAAATAATTAAAGAATAACAAGTAAGATTAATTTGCTTCAACATAAGATAACTTCATCAGCTAGAATATGTTTAAGTGAAAGCTTTTCTAGTAGAGTTTGGGCTAGTTTCAATGGTGTATTTCCATTTAGACTAGCCCTTGTTGTATTATTACATAGATTTATTTTAGTACATTTTCTTGGATGCAAACACGGCTTAGTTAATCTACTAATTTAGCTAGTGGATTTTTATTATATTTAATTATTGCAATTGCCACCGCAATTAAGATTTGCATTAGATTTGCAGTGGTGTCCCTCTTCATGATGTGAACATGTAACATTAGGATTATATAATAAGTTTCCATTTAAAAATGATTGAACATTTTCATCAGCATTTCCAGTAGCACCACCATAAAATTTTATGCCACAACTAGTTAATGCATTTTGGGCACCTCCACCAATGCCGCCACAAATAAGAATTTCTACATTTTGATTTTTTAGAAAAGAACCCAAAGCTCCATGACCTTTTCCATCAGTATTGATAATTTCTGTATTTGTAATTTTTCCCTTTTCAACATTATAAATTTTAAATTGTTCAGTATGACCAAAGTGTTGAAAAATTTGTCCATTTTCATAAGTAACTGCTATTTTCATATTATTACCTTCCTTTATATTTAATTTATCACTGCTATTACATATTTGAATACTGGAATTATTAAAAAAACATTTGTTAGAACAATGACTTTTACATATAGATACATTGCCTCCATATATTTTTAGTGGTAATCCTTCTATAATAAATCGTGCTATTTTTTTTCTAGCATTATTGTATATACTTTGAATAGAAGCTCGTGAAACAGCCATTTGCTTTGCACACATTTCTTGAGTAAGACCATTATAATCAATTAAGCGCAGTACTTCATATTCATCTATAGATAGCACAAGTGATGTGTTACAAATCTTTGAATTAATAGCATTAAATTCAGTATACTGAGGCATTTTGCATATATTTTTTATTTTATCTGGTCTTGCCATAATGTAACCTCCATATAATAATAACAATTTATAATATAATATTATTTCAGTTATTGTCATATGTCAATAACTGAAATCTCAAAATTTATGAAAATAGTCTTATATTTTCATATAAAAATAAGTTATGGTATAATAAATGTTACTTAAACGTTTTGAACTTATGTGAGGTTGATTATATGGAAGATAATTTTCTAATACGAGAATTAAATTTTAAAGATATAAAAGCAGTATCAAATTTGGTGAAAAATGTATTTATTAAATTTGAATCTGAAAATTATAATAATTTTGAAGTAGAAAATTTTATTGATTTTATTAAAGAAGAAAATTTGTTGAAAAATTTAACTAATGGTACCATGAAATTTATAGGATGTTATCATGTAGAAAAGGTAATTGGTAGTTATTCTGAAAAAAAACTTGTAGGAATAATTGCAACTAAAAATGAAAATCATATAAGTCTTTTGTTTGTTCATGAAAATTTCCAAAAACAAGGCATAGCTACAAAACTTTTTAATGTTGTAAAAGAAAAATATAAAGGTAAATATGATTTTATATCAGTAAATTCTTCCCATTATGCAAGGGATGTATATCATAAATTGGGATTTTTTGATACAGATAAAGAGCAAATGAAAGATGGTATTATCTTTACTCCTATGAAATTTTATTATAAGCAAATTAAGGGAAAGATTAAAATTAGAAAAGCTAAAGTAGAGGATATAGATACCCTTGTCTCTTTGAGAATAAAGCAACTTAAGGATGAAGGAAATGATGAAAAAGATATTTCAGAAAATCTTAAAAAATTTTATTATAAAAATTTAAAGAATGAATCACTTATACTATATGTTGGGGAAGATGATAATAAAATAATTGCTACTGGAGGTATTTTAATATACAATCTGGTACCATATTTTGAAAATGAAACAGGTATTATTGCAAATGTAGTAAATATGTATACGGATATTTATTATAGAAGACAAAATATTGCATCAAAAATACTTATTAGTGCAATAAATGAAGGAAAAACTAAAGGCATAAAAGTATTTAGAGTAAGTGCTTCTAAATATGGAAAATTTCTTTATAAAAGCAATGGCTTTTTAAAAAAGGAAAATTCATATGAATTAATTATTAAATAATTAAAGTGAAACTGCTAGAGAAGTAATAAATTTATTATGTTGTAGCAGTTTTTTAATGCAATTTTAATAAATAATATATTAGTTTTTAATTTCCATTATGTAAAATGTAAAGTATAAAAATATGTAGTATAATTTTAATAGCTTAATAAATATTTGGAAAGTGATAATAATGGTTAATTTAAATAAAAAAGAAAAAAATAATAACAAGCAAGTTATTAAGTTGCAGCAAGCAGCTAATATTAGTTATGAAGAGGCAGAATATGTTTTAAAAAAAAAGGATGGAGATTTATTAGATGCCCTTTCTTTTTTAGAGGAAAAGGGAAGAATTAAAAATTCTAAAGTTTTATATTATAATACAAAAGATTATAATCCTAGTAGCAGCTCTAGTGAAATGCCTAATAGTAATAATTATAACTTTTCGCAAAAGATACCTAGTGGAATTAATGATGTTTTAGACAGGGGAAGTAGAAATTATTTTGAAATTAGAAGAAAAAATACAGAGCCAATAAAAGTTCCATTAATTGCATTTATTGCACTTACATTTACTGCTTTTGGATTTGTTGTGCCACTTATTATTATTGGTATGTTTTGCGATATTACATATGAGTTTACAGGCAAAGATATTAGTGAAAATGATAGTATAAATATATTTTTAAAAAAATGTAATGATACAATACAGAGGTGGCAAGGTAAAATAGGGGGCTAGAAAATAATGAGTAAAATATTAATAGTAGAAGATGAAATGAAAATTGCAAGGTTTATTGAATTAGAACTTATGCATGAAGGATATGATATAATAAAGGCTTTTGATGGTAGAGAAGGCTTAGATATTGCTGAAAAAGAAAATGTAGACTTGATTCTTTTAGATATTATGCTTCCTAAATTAAATGGGCTTGAAGTTTTAAGAAGAATAAGAAAAGAATCTGATGTGCCAGTTATTATGCTTACAGCAAGAGATGCAGTAATGGATAAGGTATCAGGTCTTGATGCAGGGGCTGATGACTATATAACAAAACCTTTTGCTATAGAAGAACTTTTAGCTAGAATAAGAAATGCATTAAGAAAGAAGAAAAAAACCTTAAATAATACAGATGGTTCAAAACTTCAAGTTGGTAAACTTACATTAGATAAAAAACGTCATGAGGTAGCTTATAATAGTATAATAGTAGAACTTACAAATAGAGAATTTAATCTTTTACAAATACTTATGGAAAATAAAAATATAGTTTTAAACCGTGATTTTTTAATGGAAAATGTTTGTGGTTATGATTATGTTGGAGAAACTAATGTAATAGATGTATATATAAGGTTTTTGAGAACAAAAATTGATGATGCCTTTAATGTGAAAATTATTTCTACTGTTAGGGGAGTTGGATATGTAATTAAAGATCAAGAGGAAAAGGGATAAATGACCAAAAAAAATATTAACAAAAACAAAAAGAAGGTATCATCTATTGCAGTAAAGATGAATTCACATTTTACATTAAGTCTTTTAAAAAAGTATATTATTATTGATATAATGATTTTTTTTGTATTAATTTTTATGTGGTGTTATAAAACTGAGGCAAATGAATTTAATGGCTTTTTTACAGGAAAGAGAATGTTTTATCCAAGTAGTGACTTTAAGAACTTTACATATAGTGTTTATCTTGACAATGGTAAGGAATTGCATAAGGATGCAACAGAACTTGTCCTTGATATTAGAAATATAATAATTGCTTTATCTATTGTACAACTAATAAGCTTAATAAAAAGTCATATTACTGGAAATAAATATATAAAAGGAAAACTTAAACCTTTAGATGAAATAGCAGAAACTACGGATAAATTAAGTAGTATGGCCTTTGATGAAAGTAAAATGCAATCTCTTGAAGATGCAATAGAAAACATTAGTGTAGTTAGTAATGAAGATAAGATACATATAAAAGATAGTGAACTTAAGGGTATTGAAAATTCCATTAATAATTTATTAGAGAGAATGAGAGATTCTTATCGTCAGCAAGCTAGATTTGTATCAGATGCTTCCTATGAACTTAGAACTCCCATAGCTGTAATTCAGGGATATGCTAATATGCTTGATAGATGGGGAAAAGAAGATGAAAAAGTACTTGAAGAGTCTATTGAAGCAATAAAAAGTGAATCCCTTCATATGAAAAATTTAATTGAACAATTATTATTTTTAGCAAGAGGAATAAATGGTAAAACAAAACTTAATTTATCACAATTTTCTTTAACTAAAATGATAAATGAAGTATATGAGGAATCTATTATGATAGATGAAAATCATATATATAGATATTCTAAAAAAGATGATATATATATAACTGGTGATGAAGAGTTGTTAAAGCAAACTGCAAGAATATTAGTTGAAAATGCTGCAAAATATACTCAAAAGGGAGAAATTATATTATTAAAAGTATTCATTAATAAAAAAAACGAACCAGCATTTTCTGTATCAGATAATGGTATAGGTATAGGAGTTAATGATGTTTCACATATTTTTGAAAGATTTTTCAGAGCTGATAGTGCAAGAGATAGAAAAACTGGAGGTACTGGTCTTGGACTTTCTATAGCTAAATGGATTATAGATAATCACAAAGGATATTTTGAAGTTCTTTCACGAGAAGATATTGGAACTAAGATAATTGTAAATTTGCCATATATTAATATAAAAAAATAAATATTTGACAAAATTCATATAAAAATTTAATATTTTATTATAAAGATAAAAACACAGTCTGGTTGGTAGTCCAGACGCAAATTTTTTGTAAGTAACCTGCCTCCTTGGTTGTCCTTTCTTTATTTATATTTTAAGGGGGGATAGTTATGGATGAATTAAATTATATTGAACTTAATGTGCTTTTTAATGATCCTTTTTGGATTGGTATATTAGAAAAAAGAGAGGGTGATAATTATTGTGCTTGTAAAATCACCTTTGGAGCTGAACCTAAGGATTATGAAGTGTTTGATTTCTTGCTTAAGAATTATTATAAGTTCAAATTTAGTCCAAAACTAAAGGAAAAAGCTAGTGCTCTAAGAACTATTAATCCCAAAAGACAGCAAAGAGAAATTAAAAAAGCTCTTAAGAAAAATGGAGAAGTAGGAACAAAAGCTCAAAGGGCATTAAGCCTTATGCATGAGGAAAATAAACTTCAAAGAAAGATTAAATCAAAAGCTAAACGTGAAGAAGAAAAAGAAAAAAAATTTAATCTTAAACAGGAAAAGCGAAAACAAAAACACAAGGGAAGATAATCATGCATAAAAATAACGCCTTAAGGTGTTATTAGATTGTTTTCAAAAGGGTTTAAATGTAGTTACATTTAGCCCTTTTGTTATTTGTTTGTATAAGATTCCTTTCATATGTGAATAATAAAAAAGTATATTTTAAATATTAAAAATATGAAAGGAGTAAAATACAGTGTTATAGTAATCATTGTATGGTTAAATTATGGATTATAAGCTTTGGATGATTTTACTTGATATAAGTAATAATTATAAAATAAAATTAATTAATAAATATAAAAGTGAAAAAGATATATATGAT
>JAAYQS010000067.1 GCA_012519155.1 Clostridiales bacterium | reverse complement strand
CAGTTTCTGCTGAGACAACTTTCCAACCTGTAAATTCTTTTCCTTCAACTTCAGGAGCCTTAATATCTGATAAATCAAGTTTACCATCTTCTGGTGCTTCAACTGTTTTTATAGTTTTTCCATCTTTGTCTTGAATAGTAACAGCTATTTTATTAGCATAAACTGCATATATTAAAACAGTTTTATCATTATTAATATCTTTTACAATAACACTACTGCCTTCATCAAATTCTCCTGTCATTTCCTTTTGTGCCACAATTCCATGTTTTAAATAGCTTGTCCTTTTGTCCTTTAGCTTTTGGTAAAGCTATCTTTGCTCCATTACCTGCTGTAATTGTACTAGTATTATCTCCATCATTATATATTACCTTTATTTGTTCACCATAAACAGCTTTCAAAATAGTTCCTGCTGGCACAGATATTTTACCATCCTTTATATCCATTGGATAATAATCTATATTTCCTTTTGTATCTTCATCTGCACTTTTAACACATTTCCAACCTATAAATTGTTTTCCTTCAACTGCTGGTGCTTCTGGAACTTTAACAGCTTTAGGTGTAATTTCTAATAATGATTCTAATAAATTTGAATCATACATAAATTCTTTTGATTCTGATTGTATGTTACCTTCTTCTCCACTTTCAATTGTCACTGTATATTTATTAGCTGTATATATAGCATTTATATCTGTATCTTTTTGTATATTCTTGCCATCATTGTCCCAAGTTACTGTATATCCAGCTTTTGTTGGAACTTCTTCTGCTTTAGCATTTTTGTTATATTCTATTGTTCGTGTTTCTCCAACTTGTTTTTCACCATCCATATATCTAACTTTAGCTGTATATATTGGAGTATATGTATCAGTTTCATTTGGGATTTTTTCTCCAACGTTATATTCCTTATTATTCTTAGATGATCTCCAACAGTTAAATGTTAAACCCTCTATAGTTTCACCATTTTCAAAATATTTAGATTTATCTGCCAGTTATTTTTTGTAATACAATTTTATATCTTAATGACAGTTTATGTAATTTAACTTTTTGTTTATATTTTTAATTATGTGTTAATATTATTTATTTTTTATATAATAATTTACTGATATTTTAAAATATTATTAAAGTAATAATAAAAAAGCATCATTAAACTAAATCCCCAAATAATAGTTTAATGATGCTAAGCTAATTTAAAACTTATATAAATATAATTTTTACCATAAATAATATTTTTATACACAAAATAAAAAATCACCTTTAAAATATAAACATATCCCCCACAGACATTTACTTTTTAAAAGTGATTTTTATTTATAAGCTAATTTTTTTGAAACTTATCATATTGGCTATAATTTATTGGTATAAAATAATATTTGTTGCTTTACTTTTGTAAAGGTTACATGCTCTAAAGGTAGTAAAATAGCCCTATGACACTTTATTTTTTAGGCGAAGCCTATCAGCTATAATCGCTATAAATTCGCTATTAGTAGGTTTTCCTTTATCTCCTTGAATAGTATAGCCAAATAACTTATTTATTACTTCAACTTGTCCCCTACCCCATGCTACTTCAATAGCATGTCTTATTGCTCTTTCAACTCTTGATGCTGTTGTATTATATTTTTTAGCTATTGAAGGATATAATTCTTTTGTTACTGCACTTAATAGTTCCATATCGTTTACCACCATAGTAATAGCTTCTCTTAAATACATATATCCTTTTATGTGAGCAGGTACACCTATTTCATGAATAATTGATGTTATTTCTGTTTCTAAATCCATAGGGCCATTTGATGATACTGCAGTTTCATTATCATCAATTATACCTGAAGAAATATTTGATTGTATCTTTTGCATATTAGAACCTTGATTAGTTGGCTTTTGTGTTGTAAACATTTCTCTTATTCTCTTTGTAAAAATATCCATATCAAAAGGCTTAACAACATAATAATCTGCACCTAAAGCTATAGCTTGTTGTGTTATTTTATCTTGTCCTACTGCAGATAAAACTATTATTCCAGGAAATTTAGGTAAATCCATAGAATGAAGTTTTTCTAAAACTCCTAAACCATCTAAATGTGGCATAATTATATCTAGCACAACTAAATCTGGCTGTTTTTCCTCTATTAATTCAAGGGCTTCTCTTCCATCCTTTGCTATTCCTGTAACAACTATGTCCTTTTGATTTAATAAATAATCATTTAATATGTTACAAAATTTTTTATTATCATCTGCAATTACAACTGATATTTTTTTGTTTTCCATATACATACATCCTCACTTTTTAATTATTAGTTAATTTTCTCTGTATTGTATTATTATTTATATATCTCATAATTTTTATTAGTTACACCTTTTTATAATATTATATACTATTAATTACATTTTTACAAAATAATTAGAAGGCATATTTGCAAATATTTTATTATAAATAATTATATTTAATCCAAAGAAAATTATTAATTTTTATTATTTCTTCCACTATTTGTAAATTATACACTATTTTTTTCTTTGTGTAAATATATTTCATATATTTTTTTACTTTTTTTGCTATCAAATTAGAATTAGGTATTAATAATTAAAAATTGAGGGCATTTTTGCTCCTTATGTCGCAAAAATTTTAATTTTACTATGGTGGGGCAAACAAGCCCCATTTTAATAACTATATAATTCCAGCTTCTTTAAGCATCCAATCTATATATATTCCATAACCTGTATCTGGTTTATTAATAAGTACATGTGTAACAGCTCCTACAATTTTATTATTTTGAATAATTGGACTACCACTCATGCCTTGAACAATGCCACCAGTGGCTTCAAGAAGCTCTGGGTCTGTAACTTTTATTATCATACTTTTAGGACCTGGTTCCTCTTGAACAAATAACTTTTGAATTTCTATGTCATATTCTTTAGGTCCAGTGCTATCTATTGTAGTAATTATTTTTGCTGGTCCTTCTTTTACTTCATTTCTTGAGGCTACCTTTAAAGGATTTTTGTCATTTAAAGAATTATTATAAGTTGTTCCAAATATACCACATTCAGTATTGGATTCAATTAATGCAAGAGGAGAAGTATCATCTACAAAAATGCCCTTTAATTCGCCAGGATTACCCTTTTCACCTTTTCTTACACTAATTATAGATGATTTTAAAAGAGAACCATTTTTTATTTTGAAACATTCATTTGTATCACCATCAATTACAGGATGACCTAAAGCACCAAATTTACCACTTTCCTTATGATAAAATGTCATAGTACCTACACCTGCTGTAGTATCTCTTACCCATAATCCTATTCTTTTTGTGCCATTATCATTAAATAAGTGAGCCTTTTGTGAAATTTCCTTATCTTTTCTTATGATTGTTAAAGTAACTTCATCTTCTTTTGAATTTTTTACTTTTTTAATTAAATCCTTTGATGTAGCTACAGTTTCAGAATTAACCTTTGTAATCATGTCACCTACCTGTATAGATGAACTATTAAAAGATAATTCACCATTAGTATTTGAAAAGCCAACTACAAGTATACCCTTGCAAGATAATTTTACTCCAACAGAATCACCACCTGGTATAAGCTCCATATCCTGAGAACTATTAGTATCATTATCTTTTGCTTTTATATATACTGGATTTAAAGATAGTAAAAACAGAATCAAGATTGGAGTAATAATTAAATTTGATAATTTAAATAATTTATTTTGCATAATAATCTCCTCCTTTGCTTCTGTTTATAATTTGCCCAACTGATAAACATATATGCTATTATTTAATTAGCAGCAAATGAAAAAAATATTGCAATTAAAAAAATAAAGCCATATTTCCTTATGACTTTATTTTTACCAAATAATTATTTCTTATGTATATTATTATTTTTTATATCATTTTTTTTATTTTTTGCAAACTGAAGCATTTCTTTTACATTTTTTATTGTAGAATCAGTAACTCCATCTCCTCCAAGCATTGAAGAAACTTGCTTTATTTTTTGTTCTTCATTTAATAATTTTAATCTTGTATATGTTTTGCCATCTAACACTTCTTTTGAAATAAAGTAATGATGGTCTGATAATATTGCTATTTGAGGAAGATGAGTAATACAAAGAACTTGATGAGTTAAAGAAACCTGGTACATTTTTTCTCCTACTCTCTGACCAACTGCACCACTAATTCCTGTATCAATTTCATCAAATATTAATGTGGCTATTTCATCTTTTTCAGCAAATACACACTTAAAGGCAAGCATTATTCTTGAAAGCTCACCACCAGATAAAACTTTTTCAAGAGGTTTTAAAGGCTCACCAGGATTTGTAGAAATTAAAAAACCAACACTATCAAAGCCATTTTCCTTTGGTTCATCAGTAAAATCAACTTGTATTTTCATTTTTGATTTATTAAGGCCTACATAAGATAATTCTTCTAATAATTGCTGCTCTAAGGAAGACGTATAGCTTAAACGTATATCATGAAGCTTTTTGCCTACTTCTTTTAATTTATTAAAAGTTTCAGCTTCATTATTTTTAAGTTCTTTTAAAATTTCTTCAGCATTTATAAGTTCATTGTATTTTGTTTTTAATTCTTCGTAGTAATTTAAAATATCCTTTACAGTAGATCCATATTTCTTTTTGTATGTGTTAATTTCGTAAATTCTTTCATTTATTTTTGAAAGTCTATCTTCATCATATACTATTTCTTCAGACATATCACGAAGATCTCTAGATATTTCAGAAATCATATAATATGCTCCCTCTAGGTTAGACCTTTTTTCTTTTATATCTAGATGCTTTTCAAGAGTAGAAAATTCCCCTAAGACCTTGGATAAGCCTTCTAAAACAGATATAGAGCCTTCAGAATCATTATTTAAAATATTTAAGCATAAAGCTAAAGAACTATTTATTTTTTCAGCATTTGATAAAATATTATATTCTTCTTTTAAACTTTCTTCTTCATTTTCTGATAATTTTGCCTTTTCAATATCTTCTATTTGAAATTTAGTGTAATCTAAGATTTTACTATTTTGATTATTTGAAGATATTTTTGAAATTTTATTACGTATTTCAATTAAAGAATCACGCAAAGTTGTATATTCCTTTAAAGAAGTATAAATATCACTACCTATGTAATTATCTAAAAAACTTATGTGATTATTTCTATCAAGGATACTTTGATTTTGATGCTGCCCATGAATATCTAATAATTTTTCTCGTATTTTTTTTAGCTTTGAAACTATTATGCTTTTACCATTTACTTTAGCAATACCTTTACCACTTAAAGAAGTCTCTCTAGATATTATTAACATATCTTCATATTCTATACCTAAATCATCTAAAATACCATTTAAATTTTTGTTTTCAATTGAAAAAACAGCTTCAACGTATGTTTTATTTTCACCAGTTCTTATTAAATCCTTTGAAAATTTACCACCTAAAACATAATCAATTGCATCAATTAATATTGATTTTCCTGCGCCAGTTTCTCCTGATAAAATATTAAATCCTTCCTTAAAATCAACTGTAAGTTCTTCTATTAAGGCAAAGTTTTTTATATTTAATTGTATTAACAAAAAAATCACACCCTATGAAATAAATTCTTTTATATGGCAAACAAGGTCTTCTGCTGCCTCTAATGACCTAACCATTATAAATATAGTATTATCTCCTGCAATAGTACCTGCAATTTCATTATTGGGGAATCCATCTATTGCTTCAGCAACTGCTGCTGCTCCTCCAGACACTGTCTTTACAATAACCATTTTATCTATATTTTCTACTGAAAGACTTAAATTTCTGAGAACAGCTTTAAGTTTATCATTTAAAGAAGTATCTTCTTCCTTTGGTACTTCATATCTATATTTTCCTGCCCTATACTGTACCTTTAATAGCTTTAAATTTTTAATATCCCGAGATACTGTAGCCTGTGTAACATCAAAGCCTGATTTTCTAAGCTCGTCTGCTAATTCTTCCTGTGTATCAATGTCCTTTTTTGCTATAATGTCTAATATTTTTAAATGTCTACTTGATTTCAAATTATATCACCACACATTCTTAATTATTAAGTATCTTTGATCTTAATACTTTAAAGTAGTCATAATCTTCAAATAATAATATTCTAACTTCTTCCTTAGCCTTACTAACTCTTATTATTGACTTTTCATCTACTTTAGTAGCCTTCTGACCGTCAACTGTTAAATATATTTCCTCATCTCCATTTTCTGGAATAATCTCAATTTCACTATTACCACCTATAACTATGGTGCTCATTCCATTTGTGTGAGGACATATAGGCGTAAGGGTAATAACATCTAAATTAGGATATATTATAGGGCCTCCTGCCGAAAAAGAATAAGCTGTAGATCCTGTAGGTGTAGTAATAATTAATCCATCGCCCTTAAAAGAAGTATAAAACTTTTTATCTACATACAAACTAAAATTTACAATTCTTGACAATGTACCTCTTGCAACTACAATGTCATTAAAAGCATTTTCATAAAAATTTGTGTCTTTTTTTATGTTACCATAAGAATCGCAATTTTCACATTTAAGCATCATTCTTGATTCTACTTTGTATCTACCATCTTTTATTTTTTGAAATGCTTCATCCACATAAGCAATATCTGTACCTGTTAAAAAACCTAAATTACCTATATTTATACCAAGTATAGGCACTTTAAACTTTTGACTTATGCCTCTTGCTACATTTAAAAGAGTGCCATCACCACCTAATACAATTATAAGATCAAGTTTAGTTTTAAAATTTGTATGTTTTGTTTCATAAGAATTAAATACAACTATTTCTTCTAATTTAAAATATTTATTTAATTTATCTCTTACTAAATTTAATATTTTACAATCTTTATCCTTTGTAGGATTAACAGCAATTCCGACCTTTTTCAAGCAAACACCCCCTTTTTATAATTTATAATTATAAAAGTGTTTCATGCGACATTTCTACTATTTTATCAACATCTTCTATTTTGAATTCAGTTTGCTTATTTTTGTCTTTTGTAAAATAAACCAAATATTCTATATTACCCTCTGGTCCTTTAATAGGCGAATAACTAAGATTTAAAACAACAAGTTCTTGTGAAAGAAGGAAATCCACTATACCACCTACAACTTCTTTATGTACAGCTATATCTCTAACAACACCTTTTTTTCCCACCTTTTCTCTTCCTGCCTCAAATTGTGGCTTTATAAGCGCTACAACTTCTCCATTATCCTTTAAAAGACTAAGAGTTGCAGGCATTATCTTTTTTAAAGATATAAATGAAACGTCGATTGATGCAAAATCAAGACTTTCACCTATATCCTCAGGCGTAACATATCTTATGTTTGTTCTTTCCATACACACAACTCTTTCATCTGTTCTAAGTTTCCATGCAAACTGCCCATAGCCTACATCTACTGCAAATACTTTTTTGGCACCATTTTGAAGCATACAATCAGTAAATCCTCCAGTAGATGCCCCTATATCCATACAAACCTTATCATTAAGCTTTAAGCCAAATTCCTTCATAGCTTTTTCAAGCTTTAAGCCTCCTCTGCTTACATAAGGAATTTTATGACCTTTAAATACTATTTCAGATGTTACTTTAACCTTTTCTCCTGCTTTATCAACTCTTTGTCCATCTACAAAAATCTCGCCAGCCATAATACTTGCTTTTGCTTTTTCTCTAGATGTAATTATTCCTTTTTCTACAAGAAGTACATCTAATCTTTCTTTTTTTTCAGACATTTAAATAGCTCCTTATTTTTATTACAAACTTTTTTATATTATTTTAAAAAGTACTTTTTATAAATCTTCCTTTAACAATTTAACAACATTTTTAACTATGCCACTAGCATCTAGCATATTATCATTATAAATTTCTTTTACTGTTGCTTGAGTTACAAATTTATCCTTATAAGAAAGATTTATAAACCTTCCCTTAAAACCATTATGTGAAAGAACTCTTAAAATATTATCTCCAAGTCCTCCAGCTTCTAAATTATCTTCTACTGATATAATATCATATTCATCTAAAATAAGATTTTTTATCATATCTGTATCAACAGGTTTTATAAAGGATGCATTAATAACCTTAAGGTTTATATTATTTTTATTTAACATTTCCTTTGCAAGTACTGCCTGCTGAACTGTTTTACCTGTGGCAATTACTGCTATTTTTTTGTTAGATGGTAAATTTCCTTTTATATTTAATGGACTATTTTCACTATCTAAAACACATTTATATTCAGTAATTTCTTCCCACTTTCCAAGAGTAAAGTTTTCTTTTGGATTTAAATTTTCCAAATCATTGCCACCTCTTGGGTATCTAATAGCAATAGGGCCATAAAAATCTACACAAAACTCCATAAGACTTTCCATTTCCTGTACACATTTAGGGGCAACTATAGTCATATTAGGAATCATTGAAAGGTATGATAAATCCATTATTCCCTGATGAGTTTCACCATCAGCACCTACCACACCTGCCCTGTCTATTGCAAATACTACTGGAAGGTTTTGAATACAGACGTCGTGTACTATTTGATCATATGACCTTTGCAAAAATGTAGAATATACTGCAAATACAGGTTTAAGTCCACCGCAAGCCATTCCTGCTGCAAGAGTTACAGCATGCTGTTCTGCTATTCCCACATCAAAAAACCTATTTTTAAATTCTTTAGAGAAATCATTAAGACCTGTTCCTGAAGGCATTGCAGCAGTTATTGCAACTACTTTTTTATTCTTTCTTGCAATTTCCACTAAAGATTTGCCAAATTCTTTTGAATAGGTATTTGTAGATTTTGATATAACTTCACCAGTCTCTAAATTAAAAGGCCCTATCCCGTGAAATTTATCAGGGCTTTCCTCTGCAAATTTATAACCTTTTCCCTTTTTGGTTATAACATGAACAAGTACCGGTCCCTTTAGATTTTTAACTTTGTTAAAGACCTCAATCATAGAATGAATATCATGACCATCTAAAGGTCCTACATACCTTATACCCATATTTTCAAAAAGCATAGAAGGAACTACAAGCTGCTTAATGCTACCTTTTATTCTATTTAAGGAAGACACCATAGTTTTTCCTAAGTTGCTACTGCTTAAAACAGTGTTTACGTCATCCTTTAATCTGTTATAGCTAGGTTCAATTCTTATGGTATTTAAATATTTTGATAAACCGCCTACATTTTTGTTTATAGACATTTGATTATCATTTAAAATTATTGTCACATCAGTTTTTCTAAAACCTACATCATTTAAGGCTTCAAAAGCCATACCTCCAGTAAGAGCTCCATCACCTATTACTGAAACTACTTTGTAATCTTCACCCTCTATATCCCTTGCACGAGCTATTCCAAGAGCTGCAGATATTGATGTCGAACTATGTCCTGTATCAAAAACATCATATTTACTTTCGTTTCTTTTAGGGAAACCACTTATACCCTCTTTTGTTCTTAACTTGTCAAAACAGTTTTTTCTGCCAGTTAAAATTTTATGAACATAGCTTTGATGTCCAACATCCCAGATTATTTTATCTTTTTCTATATTATAGCTTCTAAATAGGCTTAATGTTAATTCTACAACACCTAAATTTGATGCTAAGTGTCCACCTGTTTTAGAAACACTTTCAGTAAGAAATGTCCTTATTTCTTGGGCAAGTAATGCTAATTCTTTTTCACTTAAATATTTTAAATCTTCAGGAAATTTCATACTATTTAAAAAATCTGTCATATTACCATTTCCCTTTTCTATTTTTCTCTATTTAAAAGTTTAATTGTTAATTCCTTAAGGCCATCAGCTTTTACACTTAAACTGTCTAAAAGCTTAATACTTTCACTTGAAAGATCTTGACAAATTTTTTCACATTTTTCAAGACCATGTATTGATACGAAATTACACTTATGACATTCTTCATCCATATGAATATTTTTTCCTAATTTCTTTGCATCACCAATTACATCTAATATATCATCTTTTACTTGGAATACAAGACCTATATTCACTCCAAATTTATTAAGCTTTTCTATATCTTCTTTTGGTGCATTTCCAAGCATAGCACCAGCTACTACAGAACTTCTTATAAGTTCTCCTGTTTTATTTAAATGCATATATGTTAATTCTTCTTCGCTTATGGTTTCTTTTCCTTCGCTTAAAAGGTCTACTGCCTGACCTCCCATCATACCATCAGCCCCTGAAGCCTTTGCTATTTCTTTTGCTGCTAAAAGCCCATTACCTCCAAAATCAAGGGCAAATTCCATCATTGCAATCATAGCTTCATTAAGAAGTGCATCTCCTGCAAGAAGTGCAATAGCTTCTCCATATACCTTGTGATTTGTTGGCTTACCTCTTCTTAAATCATCATTATCCATAGCTGGAAGATCATCATGAATAAGTGATGATGTATGAATCATTTCCATAGCAGCTGCCATTTTCATGATACTTTTATAATCATTTTTATACATAAGATAAGATAAAATCATAAGAATAGGTCTTACTCTTTTGCCTCCATTTTTTATGCTGTAATATTCAGCTTCATAAAGATACTTATTATATGTTCCTTTTCCATAAAAGTACTCTTTTAAATATTCATCAATTTCACTTTTTAAATTATTAATATCCATTTTTATTACTCCTGATTTTCCCCTTGATTATTTTCATTAATAACGGTAATTTTTCCTTCTAGCGTATTTAAGATTTTATATATTTTATTTACAAGTTTAACTCCATCTTCATAAGCTTTCATAGACTCATCTAAATTTAATTGTTCATTTTCAAGTTCATTAAGTATATTTTGAAGCTTTGTAACTAAATCTTCATAACTTTCTTTTTTTGCCAAAAAAGCCACCTCACTACTTGTTAGTTTTTGGTATAAACTCACCAAAAACTTTTCCATCTTTTAAAATAATATTAATTTCCTTTTTCTGCTCTAAACTAGAAATGGAATTTATATTTACGCCATCCTTTCCTTCTATTATAGCATATCCCTTTGATAATATACTGCAAGGATTTTTAGAAATAAGCAATTTATTTAATCCATTTATCTTTTCTTTTTCTAAAGCTAATTTTTTATTCATAACTACATTTAAATTATTATTTAACTTATCTACCTTAAGATAACTATTTGCTATTTTAGCTTTTGGTGAATTTAAGCTTAATATTTTAGCTAAAGATTGAACTTTAGATTTTTCTTTTTGTAGTTTTTCTTTTATTATATTGTTAAGGTTATTTTTTATTGCAGATAATTCACTATACATGTCATCTTCTAGTGGCACTGCCATTTCTGCAGCATGAGAAGGTGTAGAAGCTCTTTTGTCTGAAACAAAATCACATATAGTAAAATCCACTTCATGACCTACTGCTGATATTACAGGTATTTTTGATTTAAATATATAACAAGCAAGCTCTTCTTCATTAAAATTCCATAATTCTTCTATAGAGCCTCCTCCTCTGCCTACTATTATTACATCTACATTTTTATTTTTATTAAAATATTTTAATCCTTCTATTATGTCTTTGTAAGCACCATTTCCTTGAACCCTTGCTGGATAAAGTATAATATCTACTAAAGAATTCCTTGTTCTTGTAACATTTATAATATCGTGAAAAACTGCTCCTGTTTCTGATGTAATTACTCCTATGGTTTTTGAGAATCTTGGAATTTCCTTTTTATATTTATCATCAAATAAGCCTTTTTCACTTAATTTGTTTTTTAATTTTTCAAACTCTATGTATAATTTTCCGAGACCTTCTTCTTGAATTTGCTGAACATAAAGCTGAACAGAACCAGCCTCCTTATAAAGAGATATGCTTCCTGATGCAATTATACTCATTCCTTCTTTTATTTTAAAATCAAGGGTTTCTGCAAAGGTTCTAAACATAACACAGCTTAATCTACTTTGAGCATCTTTTAAAGAAAAATATATATGACCACTAGAATGATACTTTAAATTAGATACTTCACCTTTTACAGAAAGATTTCTTAAAATAAAATCATTGTCTAATGTCTTTTTAAGATATTTATTTACCTCACTTACAGAAAGGATTTTAATTTTCATTTTTAATCAAAGCCTCACACGCGTTTTTTATTAAAAGTGTAGTAGTTAACGCTCCAACTCCTCCTGGTACTGGTGTTACTCTTGATGCTTTATTTATTACTTTGTCAAAATCTACATCTCCAGTTATTTTACCCTCAAAGGAAGATGTTCCAACATCAATTACTACTGCCCCTTCTTTTATAAATGTATCATCTATAAATTTAGGTCTTCCTATAGCTGAAACTAATATATCAGCTTCTTTTGTAACTTCTTTTAAATTTTCAGTTTTTGAATGACATATAGTTACAGTGGCATTTTCTCTAAGTAAAAGTTCATATACAGGTTTACCTACAATATTACTTCTTCCAATAACAACTGCTCTCTTTCCTTGAAGCTTTATATCTAAACTTTTTAAAAGTGTAATTACAGACAGAGGTGTACATGGCATAAAAGAATCTTCTCCCATATACATTTTTCCAACACTTTCAGTTGTAAGACAATCAATATCTTTTTTATACCATATCTTATTAACTACTACTTTTTCATTTATATGCTTAGGTAATGGAAGCTGCATTATAATTCCACTAACACTTTTGTCATTGTTAAGCTTTTCTATTACATTTATAAGTTCTGATTCAGTTGTATTTTCGTCTAATACTACTTTTTCAAATAAAACCCCAAGAGATACAGCAGTTTTTTCTTGACTGTTCATATAATATATTGAACCACCATCATTTCCTACTAGTATTGATGCTATTTTAGGAATAGATTTATTATCACTTTTTCTTTTTTCTACAAATGCTTTTATTTGTTCTTTAACTTTTGCACTTATTTCTCTACCGTTTATTATATTCCCCATAATTTTCCTCCTAAATGCAATTAAGAATTTTTTAACACCTTATCAAGCACTCCATTAATAAATGAAACTGATTTTTCATCAGAATATACCTTTGCAATTTCTATAGCTTCATTAATAGCAACCTTTGCTGGTACATCATCTACGTATTTCATTTCATAAACAGCTAATCTAAGTATTGTTAAATTAACCTTTGAAATTCTATCTATTTTCCATTTATCTAAGGCAGCCTTTATAGCTTCATCTATATCATTAAGATTATTATGTACTCCAAATACTACATCATTTATATAACTTAAATCTAAATCCTTTATTATATCCTCGTTATTTTCTTTAAATATATCAATTGCTTCTGCTGGAGCATCCTTACTTAAAGTCATTCCAAATAGTATTTCCATAGCTTTTTCTCTTGATTTTTTTCTACTCATTACTTTCCTCCAAAATCATAAACATTAAGTACTTATTATAATTATAAACCGTAATCAAATTTTATAATCAACTTTTTTATTTTAACACAATTTTTTTAAAATATATATATTTTTAATTATTAATTTAAACAGGCCACACTTAAATTAAAAAAAGCCACCATATTAACAATAAAAATCATTAATACAGCAGCCTTTAAAATAAAGCTTTATACTTCCTTTTTTTCTTTTTCCTTTAAGTAGATATCTGATACAACAACATTAACTGATCCTACAACAAGTCCTGTCATAGCCTCAACTGTTAACTTAACATTTTCTTGAACCTTTTCTACTGCTTCTTTTATTTTAGTTCCATATTCTACTGCTACAGAAAGATCAATGTTTGCTTTATCACCTTCTAACTGCACTTTAGTAGCCTTTTCAGGAAGTTTTTTCCCTTTAAATATTTTATTTGTAATATTATTAGTTACACCTTGAGCACAAACTGTAATCCCCTCAATTTCTCCAGCGGCAATACCAGCTATAACACTTATAACTTCATCAGAAATTTTTACTACGCCACCATTTTTTTCTATATCATTTAACTCTTCCATTTTCCACAGCCTCCTAAGTTTATTATAAACTTTATATAATTATATCAAAATCATAAGCTAAGGTAAACTCTCAGATTAATTTATAATACTTTATTTACAATTAATTTTTAAATTCTATTGTTACTTCTTTTATACCAGAAGCATTTTGAACAATTTCCTGAATAACAGCTCCCTCTTCTTCTGAAAGTTCTTCAGCTTTTACTATTACATTTGCCTTATGTTCATCTTCTGATATTTCACATAATGCATCTTCATAGCCTTTATTTTTAATTTCAAGTTCTATTTTGCTCTCTTTTCCTTGTTTTAATGCAATCTTTTGTAATTTTTCACTAGCTTCCTTTTTTTGATCCTGTGAAGTATTTTGATTATCAACTATTGCTTTTAAATTTTGTGAAAGCTTTGCATCATTTTGCTCTTTTTCACTTCTGGCATTATAAAAAAAGTCTGTAGTACTTATAGTTTCAGTATCCTTTTCATCATCATTTTTATTTTCATCTACATTATCAGTTGTAATTATTGCACTTAAATCCGTAGGATCATTTAATCCTCCATTATTTAATTTAGTTGCAAGTAATGCAGTACATACAATTAAAGCCAATAATGTACATATGATTCCAGCTTGTTTCTTAGTCATATCTTCTTTCCTCCCCAAAACACATTTATTTGATTATATGATTTTATTTCATTGAATATACATTTACCTTATTTGCATCTAGACTATAAAGATTTGATACTGCCACTTCAATATTATGCTTAATTTTACTATCCGATGCTCCCTTAGCAACAACTACTACACCTATTACCTTAGGCTTATTAGTTTGAAGAATAAATGGTTCATCACTACTACCACTATTTTTCATAACAATTTTTGTATCATCATTAGTTTGATTATTTACCCTCTTGCCACCATTTTTATCTGTTTCTTCTGTAACAGTATTTTGACTAGTTTTATCATATGCAGGAACCTTTACTTCATCACTTTCAAATGTAATCATAACATCTACATCATCTACTCCTGATATTTTTTTTAATATAGAAATAAGTTCCTGTTTCTGTTGTTCTTCATATTCTGAAACCTTAACTGCATTAGATTTCGACTCTTCATCAACTGAATTTGATTTATTTATGTTATCATTTTTAGATGTTCCAAAATTAACTACAATAAGTACAAAAAATAATATAAGAAGTACAATAAGTATATTACTTATTTTTTTATCCTGTATAATCTTTTTGATTTCTTTTACTATTTTGTCCATATTCATAAAAGAAAGCCTCCATGTTATTTATATTTCACCACTATTTTATCTTCATCTATCTGTACATTTTCTTTTATATATTCTTGTACATCATTTAGAAATTCATCACTGTTATTTGTAACAGTACTTAAGCTATTATTAATGTTTTTTTCTTCTTCATTTCCAAAATTTATATTGTCTATTTCTTGTACTTTTTCTACTTCATTATTATTTATACTACTGCCTTTATAACTTTTATTACTATCTTCTTTTTTATTAACAAAAACTTCTATTTTCTCTACATTAGTTATATCTCCTGATAATAAGCAAGTAAAATCACAATTTTTAAATTTATTTTCAAGAAGTATACATAAATTATCTTCAAATTTCTCCTTAAAGTTACTTTCTAAAATCTTATTATCTGAAGTTTTATTTGATGTATATGCAGTTTCTTTTTGTACATTATCCTGAAATTCTTTTATTTTTCCTGTAATAATATTTTCACCATTACTTGCAAAATAAACAATTGGATTTATCATAAAAGCTATTAAAATAAGTCCAAGAACAAATTTTACATACTTCTTCATTGCATTTTCAGGAGCAATAATTTCAATAGCTGTCATAAAAACTATAATTGAAGATAAATTAACTATAAATTTTTGAATTTGATCCAAAACATCAGCCCCCTATAATAAACCTGCTGCTAGATGCCATAACTCCTATCAATATAAAAAACATAAGACTTATTGTTAAAACAGATGACAAAAGAATTACCATGCACTCACCAGTACTGCTTATAGAATTAACTATTCTCTTATCTGATACAGGCTCTACTACTGCTGCAGAAAACTTATATATAAATATCATTAATACTATTTTTATTACAGGGTACAAAACAATAAGAACTATTACTAAAAGACCTAATGCACTTACAGCATTTTTAATAATAAGAGAATAGGAAGCTACAGAAGTTATAGCATCAGAAAAGGATTTCCCTACAATTGGTATAAAATTATCAATAGCAAATTTTGTAGTTTTGAGAGTAACAGCATCTAATGTATTGGAGGTAAGTCCCCTTATAGAAAGAATTGCAATAGAAATTGTAACTACAAATCCTTGCAGCCACATGGTAGTTTTCTTTATCATTTTGCAAAATCCACTTATTTTCTGTTCACTACTTAAATTATTTACAAATTGAAGTACAAAAGTTATTAATATAAGTGGAATAATTACATCTTTATATATTTTAGGAATAATGGTAACCACAGACATTATAACTGGATCTAATGCAGCTGCCTCTAAAACCCCACCTGATAAAGCTGTCATAGAAACAAGAACAGGCAAAAGAGCATTCATAAAACTTGAAATATCATCTACAACATCTTTTGCTACCTGTATGGAAATTAAAAAACTCTTTGTTATAACAATAATAATTACTGTGTAGCAGGCATAAAATGCAATTTCTGATACTCCCTTGCTTGAAAATGCATCTTGAAGATTTTTTAAAAGGGAACATAAAATAGATATTGCAATAATAGATATTCCAAATTTCAAAACCACATTAACTTCCTTAAATATAAGACTTACTAAAGCATTAATTAAAATACTTTCTGTTTTTTCTCCCTTACCATTTATAATGTAATTTTTAACATATTCCTTTGGCGTAAGTTCATTTAATACTTCATTATTACTTTTTATTTTATTAATATAATCATATAATTTATCTAAAGATTCCTCACTTTCATCATAAGCTTCTTGGATTTTATTAATATCTTCCTGTGAAATTGCATTGTTTGCCTCATTACAACTTCCACTAATGCCCTTTGACAAAAAAATATATATTATAACCATAATTAACATAATGAGTATTTTTCTTTTTTTCATAAAATACACCTTTTATTAAAGAATCTGAACTATTGAATTTAAAACAGCCATTAATATTGGAATTGCAAGAACTATTATAAAAAGTTTTCCTGCAAGTTCTACCTTTGATGAAAGGCTTGAAGCACCAGCATCTTTACATATTTCGCTAGCAAAAGACGACACATATGCTATAGCTAATATTTTTAATATTATAACCATATATACATTATCAATTCCTGCTTTTTCAGCCATTACTTTAATAAATTCTATTACTTCTTTAAATTGTGCTAGGCAAAATATAAATATCATAAGTCCTGCCGCAAGTATAAGAAGCATCGAAATATCACTTCTTTTATCTTTAAATAAAACAGAAAAAAATAAAACTATAAATACAAAGCCAATTACTTTTAATATGAGCATATTATCACCTAAAATAAAAACATAGTCCTTACGGAATTAAATAAATCTCCAATTAATGAAACAATCATAATGAGTATTATAACTATGCCTGCAATATTTGTTATAGCTGCAATTTCACTTTTACCACTGCTTGTTAATACTTTATCTAGTACAACAAGAACTATACCAGCCCCTCCTATTTTAAAAATTAAATTTATATCAAGCATATTTTTTCCTCCATAATAATTTATTTAAATTATTAAAATAGCTGTCATTGCCCCAAAGCACATTCCAAGCTCTCTGTACAATTTTGCATTTTTACCAGCCTCTTTAGCTGCTTCTTCAAGGTTTAATTTTATATTTTCAAGAGCTAAATTAAATATTTTTTCCTGTCCATAAATTCCTGTATCTCCCAAGTACTTTATAAAATCCTTTATTAAGCTTATATCAGATTTATTAAAATGAAGTCCAGTTTCATTAGAAACATATATCCTTTCTATGACCTCCAGAAGATTTTCTTCATTATCACTTTTAGAAATTTCCTTTGATGTTTTATAAAGTATATTTTTAAAGGGTTCTGAAACTTTTTGTGACACTTCACATAATGCTTCAGGAATCATTGTATTGTTGTATAAAATTTCGTTCTGCATAAGAATAATTATTTTTTTATATTCTCTAAGTTCATTTAACCTTTTCACATATTTTTGTCCAATTTCATAGCCTACTATGGAACATATGGCAAATACAACAATCATAAGTAAAATCTTACACAATTTTTACCACCTCTTTTCCAGATACTTTATATATGCTTTCTAAAGTAGCAGGTCCTTTTCTAGCACTTAATATAATTATTCTTTCTAATATGTTTTCTAAAATAAGATTATTAAATACTCTTCTTCTTTTTATATCTTCAAGATTAAATCCATGTATTGTACTTATAACATTTATTCCCGAATTAAAAGCAGCTTCTAAGGATAAAACATCTTCCCTTCTGCCAATTTCATCACATATTATAACTTCAGGAGATAAACTTCTAATAGCCATTATCATGCCTTCACTTTTTAAGCAATTATCCAAAACATCACATCTTATTCCAAGTTTCATTTGTGGAACGCCCATAAAGCATGCTGCAATCTCACTCCTTTCATCTATAACTGTTACTCTCTTTTTGTTTTCTGAAATGTTTCGTGCAATATCCCTTAAGATTGTTGTCTTGCCACATTTTGGAGGAGAAACTATGAGAGTATTGTATATTCTGTCTCCATCATATATATATTTATATATTTTATCTGAACATCCGATTATTTCCCTGCAAATTCTTATATTTATGGAAGAAATATTTCTTATAGTCTTTACAATATTTTTTTCCATAACACATTCTCCAGCTAGTCCTACTCTATGACCACCTTTAATTGTTATAAATCCTTGCTTTATTTCTTCCTCATAGGCATACAATGAATAATTAGATATTTTTTGAATTATAAACTTCATTTCCTCTCTAGATACAATGTGATTAATTATAAATTCTCTGTTATCAGCAGTTAAAATGCATGGTTCATTTATTTTTATTCTTATTTCCTGAAGCTTATTATTTGTAATGTATTTTTCAATGTATTTCTTTAAATTTCCTTGAAATAGCTTACATAATTCTTCCTGTATTTTAATCACCTCAAATCTTGTACTTGCTTATATATAAATATTATTTTGCTATGTGAAAATATATTACTTTTAAACAAAAAAAGCTTTACTTAAATATAATTTATACTAGAATAAAAAAAGCATAACTTATGATTAAAAATTTAAACATAAGTTATGCTCTTATAATTTATAAAAATTTTTAAGCCTTAATATTGTTATTACAATATGGGCACTTTAATTCATTAGAACCTTTTAAAGCTGATTCCTCTATATATATTGGTTTGCCACATTTTGTACATTTAATTTCTTTGTAAGATGTATCTTCCATTTCTTCTAAATCTTCTATTGATACCTCTTCAAATAATTCATCTTGAATTCCTGATATGTCTTGATCCATGTACTTCATATTTTCAGCTAAAGCAGCTTGATTTACAAGAGCTTCTTCAACCTTTTCATTTAGACTTTCTAAAATTTCAGATATTTTGCTATAGATAATTTTCTGCTTTTCATTATCTTTATTAAGACCTTCTATTTCAGAATTTAATTTTTGTATTTTTTCTTTAATATCTTTCATAAAAAACACATCCTTATTTTTAAAATAAGAAAAAAATTGCCAAGTTCTTAAAACTTAGCAATTTAAAAAACATACTAAACTCTTTCCATGTATTCTCCAGTTCTAGTATCTACTCTAATAACGTCTCCTTCATTAACAAACATAGGAACGTTAACTACTGCTCCAGTTTCAAGTGTTGCAGGTTTTAAAGCATTAGTAGCTGTATTACCTTTAACTCCTGGTTCACATTCAGTAATTAATAATTCAACAAAATTTGGTGCTTCAACTGAGAATGCATCACCTTTATAGAATTTAATAACTGCACACATATTTTCTTTTAAATATTTAATTGCATCTTCAACCTTTTCATAATTTAAAGGAATTTGTTCAAATGTTTCTTGATCCATGAAGTAGTATAATTCTCCATCAGAATAAAGATATTGCATTTCCTTTCTTTCAATTACAGCTTCTTGGAATTTAGCTGTTGGGTTAAAAGTAGTTTCTGTAACTGCTCCTGTTATAACATTTCTAAGTTTTGTTCTAACGAAAGCTGCTCCTTTACCTGGTTTAACATGTAAAAAGTCAACAACTGTATAAACTTGACCTTCATTTTCAAATGTTGTACCTTTTCTAAGATCACCTGCTGAAATCATATATATACCTCCAAAATCTTTAGTTTCAAATCTTTTTTAATTGTTAATATCATATCTTTCTATAAATAACTTTACATACTCAAAATTAGATTATTAACATAACACTCTTATTTTATCAAATGTATCAAATAATTGCAACGAACTATTCTAAAAATTGTATATTTTTTCACATTTACTTTTGGGTATTAGAATTAAATTATTATTTACATGCTTAATTTCTATCTCTACAAAATTATTTCTTTCTAGATTATCATCTTGTAAATAATACTTGTAACCTATAT
>JAAYQS010000066.1 GCA_012519155.1 Clostridiales bacterium | reverse complement strand
CTTATTTACAAAAACACTGCTATTAAAGTAATAAAGTTTTTCAACAATATAATCAAGTACATTTATTATCTTCAATAAAATATAACATAAAAAATCAAATATTCTATTGCAATTTGTAAATAAAATAAGCAAATTACCTATTTTTATTATTATAGTTAAAATAGGAACTATAATAAGATTTCCAATTAATGATACTAATGATACCTTTTCAAAATTATATATAAGTATAGGTGTTGTAAATATAGCTGATGATATTGTCATTGATATAGTTTCACGTAAAAAACTAGGCAACTTAAATAATTTTTTATCTATATTGTTTAAAAATAATATAATTCCCAAAATAGCCAAAAAGGATAATATAAATCCTAAATTAAATACTGCATAAGGCTTATATATTGTAATAACAATAGAACTAAAACAAAGAGCTCCCATAGCATTATACTTTTTTCTAAATTCTACAGCAAATACCTTCAAAAATATCATTATAAATGCCCTTAAAGACGAAAATGCTGAACCTGTAAAAATAACATATACCAATGTAATAATTACTGATAATTTTTTGCCTAATAATTTTTGAGTAATTTCATATATTAAAGCCACATGAAGGCCAGAAACACTTATAGCATGTATTACACCTAAGTTTCTCATATCTTCTTTATCTTCTTCATCTAAATAATCACTATATCCATATGATAATGAAGAAATTAATGCTGCCTTTCGTTTTCCCAAATTATTTTTAATATTATTATATAGTTTTAATCTTAATTTATATATACTTGTAATAAAATCATCTTTACTTTTACTTGCATATTTAACCTTAACTTCTCCTATATTTCCATATTCAATATCAATATTTTTTGAAAATTCTCCTTTTATAAAAAAACTTCTCCAATAGATGCCTCAGGTAAATTGCCAGTTAAATATATATTTTTACCATTGTATTCCCCAATATATGAATAAGTAAACTTTTTAGTAATTCTAACAAGTCCATTAAAATTTTTATTATTATAGCCATTACAACAATTATAATATATATAATTATTGGCAATACCAATGAAAAAAAATAATACTACACAAACTAAAAAAGTTAAAATATCCTTATTTAAAGTAGTATATAAATACAAAAAAGAAATACCAAAAAATATGACAGCTAAAATTATAGCTGCCACATTATTGCTAAAATGAATTCCATACACTATAGAAGACATAATAATAGATAAAGAAATATAAATTATAGCATTTTTATAATTCATAATTAAGCACCTCAGCACTTAATTATTCCCATTTCTTAATAAAAAATTCAAATATACTAGAAATAATTATTGATACAACAAAAATAATAAATGATAATATAGATAATTTAAAATTATATAATATTGAAATAACAATAGTTCCCATAATTAAAAATACAACTGACAAACATACTAAACAAATATTTAAGTACTTCTTCTCACATGACATTGCATAATTTTGAATAACAAGTCCACCTAAAATCAAAAAGGAACATAATCCATAATTGCTGTTTATAATGGAATTAGATATTACAATCATTAACATCCAAAGTAACCCTCTAATTACAAACTTTTTTATCTTAGAGTTATATACTTTTGTGTTTGTTGAAACTACTGTTAGTGGTAAAAATATTAATAAATTAATAAAAAGCATCATAATATAATTCATTTCACTTTTACCATGTAAAATCCACTGTACATTGACAGTAAAAATTTCACATAAGGTAATAAGCACAAAATAGTATATTTTTTTATTTAAATCAGTCATAAAATTTTTTGATACATCGAATAGTGAAACAAATCCTTTAAGATAATTATTCTTTATAAAAACATCACATATTTTTTTTACTATTTTAGGTGCTTCACCTTTACCAATAGCTACTTTAGCTACTCCTAATGAAGATAAATCACTTAAAGTTTCACCTGGAACAGCAACATTATAATTAGACTTCACATATGTACCTATTATTTTATTTTTTAATTCTGGCGTTATTTTACAAAATACCTTTACTCTTTCTAATGTATTTTTTAATTCATCTTTAGTTAGTGAATCTAATTCAACTCCCGATATTACACCAGTATTATCATTTGTAAATCCTGCTTTTTTGCCAATAGTAGATGCTGCAATAATATTATCTTCAGTAAAAAGTATTGGAATCATTCCTCTATTTTTAATTTCATTAATATCTTTATCTATATCTTTAATAAATGGATTTTTTAATGCTATTAATCCTACAAAAACTAAATTGCTTTCAATATTTTCAGAAGGTGTTGGCTTATATGAAAAATTTCTATATGAAACAGCTTGCAAATATAATCCTTCAATAGAAAGATTATAATGTACAGCTTTTATCTTTTCAATATCTTCATCTGTAATTAATCTCTCTTCTCCATCTATCATAATATGAGTACATTTACTTAAAAGAGAATCCACACTTCCTTTAACATTAGCTCTATAACCATTTTTATATTTATTAACTGTTGTAAATATTTGCTCATCAGAATCCATAGGAATATCAAAAATTCTTGGATGCTTTGAATCAATAATTGACTTATATATCTTTTTTCTTGCTGCAAATCTTAAATAAGCAATTTCAACTAAATCTCCCTCTCCAGAATCATTTTCAATATTATATTTTGCATTATTACTTAAAAGAACAGCATCTATAAGTTTTTTTACACATATATCTTCATCATAATTAATTTCATTAATATTCATTATTGAATTATTAGTATATATTTTATTTACATACATATTATTCTCAGTTATAGATCCTATTTTATCTAAAAAAATAAGTTCTACTTCATTTATTAAATTTAATGTAGATATATTTATTAGTTCTATTTTTTCCTTTAAAAGATCACTTTTTAAAACTTTAGAAACAATAGAAATTAATAAATTTAAGGGTAATATTGAAACAGCAAACAAGCATGTTAAAAAATCCTTAAATCTGTTTCCAACTAGAACATCAAAAGCTAGTGATATTATTGTTACTAAGAATATTCCCAAAAAAATCTTACTGAATTTTTTTTCTATTAAATCAACTAAAGAAGATTTATTATTAGATGAATAATAAATCATACTTAATATTTTTCCTAGTTGAGTACTTTCTCCAGTTTCTACAACAATACCCATTCCATTTCCTTCTTTTATTATGGAACCTTTAAACAACATATTATTCATTTCACCTATACTAGAAATATTACCTGATAGCCTACTTTCAAATTTATTTTTAAAAAATGTTTCACCAGTTACATTTTTTTCATCAACCATAAGATCCTTTGCTTCTATAATTCTAAGATCTGCTGCAATTAAAGAATTCTTCTTAAAGTAAACAATATCACCCTTTACTAATTCTGATGATTTTATGATTTTTTCACGATTATCTCTTAAAACTGTTGTAGTTGTATTATTTAATTTTTGAAGAAATGATACATTTTTATTTTTCTTAAAAGCATCAATAATCTTTACAATAATATTAGTTAAAAACATTGTAAATACAATAACAGCCATTACAATTTCCTTGTTAACAAGCAAGATAATAAAAGCTATAATTTGTATTAACAAATAAATTCTAACAAAACTTTTTATATTTCCAGTTGCCCTAGGAAACCTTAAGGAATTATCCCCAAATTTCCTTCGTATTTTATTACATTCCTCTTCAGAAAGACCACTATATATATTACTATGTAACTCTTTAACAACATCTTTCCATGTGTTGTTACAATAATTTTCCAAAATAAAATCCCCCTAAATTCTCGTACCTTAATTTTACTGCATATTATAATTATAATATATACTTTAATATTTTGAAACTACTGTTTTGTTTTAGGATTAAATATCAAAGCCATTAAGTATCCAAAAAAAATTGATGCAGTAATACCTCCAGCTGCACCTGTAATACCACCTGTAAAGGCACCTAATAATCCAATCTTCTTAACCTCACTTATTGCAGCCTTAGCTAAAGTATTTCCAAATCCAGGTAAAGGCACTGTAGCTCCTGCCCCCCCAAATTCTACAATTTTATCATATAATCCAAAAGCACCAAGTATTGTACCTAATGTAACAAAGGAAACTAAAATTCTTGCTGGTGTTAACTTAGTAGTATCCATTAATATTTGACCAATAACACAAATTACTCCTCCTACTATAAAAGCTCTTACAAAATCCATTTTATTCATCTCCTAATCTATTTCTATTGATACAGCATGAGCTATTCCTGGTATACTTTCTCCTTGATATGAAGAAGTAGGACTCATTAATGCACCTGTAGATACTAATAAAACTTTTTTTATTTGTCTTTTCATAAGTTTACTATAAAGATATCCTGCTGCCACAACAGCACTACATCCACAGCCACTACCACCTGCTGCAACATTTTGCTCTTTTTTGTAAAATATCTCGTCACCACAATCAATATAATTATTTTTTATATCATAATTATATTCTAGAAGAAGTTTTTCAGTTATTGCCTTTCCTACACTTCCTAAATCTCCAGTTGCAATAATATCATAATCCTCTGGCTTTCTATTGGTATCCTTAAAATGTCTATAAATAGTATCAACTGCTGCCGGTGCCATAGCTGCACCCATATTATTTGCATCTACAATTCCATAGTCCTTAACCATACCAGTTGTAACATATCTTACTTCTGGATAATCTCCATTTTTTCCAAGTACCATAGCTCCTGAACCTGTCACTGTCCACTGAGCAGTTTCACACCTTTGAGAACCATATTCAAGCGGAAACCTAAACTGTCTTTCTGCAGAACTAAAATGTGATGAAGTAGAAGCTATAACATAATCAGCAAAATCTCCATCCATAATAAGTGACGCAAGACTTAAAGACTCAGTCATGGTAGAACAGGCTCCATATAATCCAAAAAAAGGTATAGAAAATTCTCTTGCTGCATATCCTGATGATATTATTTGATTTAAAAGATCTCCAGAAAATAAATAATTAATCTGTTCTCTTTTTAAACTAGCCTTATTTATTGCGCCATTTATTGCTTTTATAATAAGCTGACTTTCAGCCTTTTCGTAGCTGTCCTTGCCACAAGTATCATCTGTTAATATTTCATCAAAATATGAACTAAGAGGTCCTTCTCCTTCTTTAGGTCCTACTACTGAATATGTAGATATTATTTTAGGTGGTGACTGTAATTTTATAGTTGATGTTCCTATTCTCTTTTTTGCCATTTTATATTCTCCTTTCTTATACGTAAAATACTATAAAAAGAAAAAATAATATATAATTCCGATTATAACTGATGAACCTATTCCGTATACTAATACAGGTCCAGCTATGGTAAACATTTTTGCTGCCACTCCAAATACAAATCCTTCTTTTTTAAATTCTATTGACGCAGAAACAATTGCATTTGAAAATCCAGTAATTGGTACCACAGTACCGGCCCCTCCCTTTTCTGCTATTTTATCGTAAATCCCAATTCCAGTTAATAGTGCTCCTAAAAAAATCAAGCTAATTGATGTAATTGCTCCAATTTGATCTTTTGTAAAATCATATTTTGATAAAAAATTCATTATAAACTGACCAATGTCACAAATTATACCTCCAACTACAAAAGCCCATATACAATTTTTCACAATTTTAGGTTTAGGCTTTTCTTGCTTAGTTAATATTGCAAATTTTTTAATTAAACTTTTTTCTTTATCCATTAATAATCACCCCTAAAGAAATTTCTATATTTATTGTTTCAAAATAAATAAAATTTATGCAAAATTTCTTTAAGATAAATAGCCTGCTTAAAATTTAGTAAGCAGACTATTTAATAAATTTACTTTTTACATTTTTTAATTGTACCTCAAATATTTGCTTCATTTCACTTTTTGTTCTTTATCACTTACAACTTCGGTTAATTAATAATTAAGAATTAATAATTAAGAATTAATAATTCAGGACATTTTTGCTCCTTCCTCACAAAAATTTTAATTTATATTTATGTGGGTGGACAAGCTCTATATTTCAACGCTTACACCAAATTTTACATAAGACCTAATAGCATAAATACTTTAGGCCAAAACACAATAATTCTTAATTATCTCCTGTGGAGATTGGCTTTAAGCAAAGCGTAAAAGCCACTTAATTATTAATTCTTAATTTCTAAGCTACATTTGCAACCTAATTAAGGAATTAAGAATTAAGTCAGCCTTCGCCGATACGCTCGGCTTAATTAAGAATTGAGGACATTTTTGCTCCTTCGTCGCAAAAATTTTAATTTATATTTATGTGGGTGGACAAGCTCCATATTTCAACGCTTACACCAAATTTTACATAAGACCTAATAGCATAAATACTTTGGGCCAAAACACAATAATTCTTAATTATCTCCTGTGGAGATTGGCTTTAAGCAAAGCGCAAAAGCCACTTAATTATTAATTATTAATTATTAATTATTAATTTCTTAACTAAATTTGTGACCTAGCTACAACAATTATTAATTTAAAGACTTAATTTTCTAACAACGCCTTTATCTTGTCCATTTAGTATTACACTTCTTCCATTTAAATTATGTAATTTAAAATGGACGTTATTATATGTTTTAATATAACCATTGTATTCATTTTTAAATTCTATATATACTTTGCTTTCTGCACTTTCAGCAGTAATTAAATATTTATTATATTCATCATTTTTATAATTAAAGCTTTCACCATCATCTAAATAATTAATATATGATGATTTTTTTCTTCATCACCAAAATAAATATCAAAAGTAACTTCTATATTGTTATCTTCACCTATATAATTTTGTTTTTTCTCATATAAAGGAATAATCGCACCTTCTTTTACAAACATAATACATGTATCTAATGGTGCACTTTTTACTATGTATTGACCACCTTCATATTCTTCGCCACTCCAATAATCTATCCATTTACTGCCATGTGGTATATAAACTATTCTCCTTCTTTTGCCTTTTTCTACTATAGGTGCTACAAGTATACTATCACCAACTAAAAATTCATCACTTATATCATAAGTTCTTTTATCATTCTGATATTCATAAAATAATGGACGCATAATTGGTGAACCATCTTTTTCTGCAATTCTAAATAAATCATAAAAATATGGAATAAGCTTATATCTAAGTTCAATATATTTTCTATTTATATTTTCAGTTTTTTCATCAAAGGCCCATGGTTCTTGATCTCTTGTTCCTAAAGCCGAATGATTTCTAAAAAGAGGCGTAAAAGCCCCAAGTTGAACCCATCTACATAATAATTCTCCTGTACAATCATGACCAAATCCACCTACATCAGTACCACAAAAAGCAAATCCACTAAGTCCTAAATTTAAAAGCATTGGAATTGCCATTCTTAAATGTTCCCATGTACTTTGGTTGTCACCAGTCCACACTACTGCATATTTTTGTGTACCTGAGTGACATGCTCTTGTTACAACAAAAGGCCTTTTACCTGTTTTTAATTTTAATCCTTCATATGTAGCTTTACACATTAAATGTCCATAAATATTATGCGCTTCCTTATGATTTACCTTTAAACCATCATCTGAGAAAAATACATTATCAGGAAGAGGTCCATTAAAGCTTGCAGGTTCATTCATATCATTCCATATACCACTTACACCAAAGTTAGTCATTATTGACTGATTTCTAGCCCACCATTCTCTAACTCTTGTATTTAAAAAATCAGGAAATACTGAGTCTCCTGCCCATACTCTATTTACATACTCCTTATCATTTTCATCCAAAGCAAAAAATTTAAATCTTGAACCTTCATCATAAATTTTATATCCTACTTCCTTTTTTATACCTGGATCAATTATTGTTACCACTTTAAATCCCATAGTATTTAACTTTTCAATCATTTTTTTGGGATTTTTAAAAGAAGACTTATCCCATGTAAATACTCTATATCCATCCATATAATCAATATCTAAATATAAAACATCACAAGGTATTTTTTCGCTTCTAAATTTTTCTGCTACCTCCATGAGCCTATCTTCATTGCCATATGACCATCTACTTTGCTGATAACCTAAAGTCCAAATTTGTGGCAAATTAACTCTTCCTGTTAAACTTGTATATCCTTCTTCAACTTTTTTTATACTTGGACCATATATAAAATAATAATCTAAATTACCACCTTCTGCTGCAAAGTAATAATAATTTGAATTATCTCTTCCCATATCAAAATGTGTTTTAAAATAATTATCAAAAAATATTCCAAAAGCTTTTGTTCCTTTTAAAGCAATAAAAAAAGGCACTGACTTATAAAGACTTAAAAATGTTTCACCATGAGGAGCTGGATTGTCTGTATTCCAATTAATATAGTGACAATCTTTTTTATCTATAGAACCTGGTCTTTCTCCAAATCCATAAAAATGCATATCATCTTCCATTTTCTTTGAAACATACACCTTATATAAAGACTCCTCTTGTACTTCATGACCTTCTTCTTTAGCTTTATCTATATTACCATTTCTTCTTTTAAATGGATCTATAGGACCTCTGTAATCAGAACATAATATATCCCCTTCACTATCATATATATCAACTTTAAAATCATTATATATTTTAATATCTATTTTGCTTGTTTTTATATTTATAAAACCATCTAAATATTCACAAGAAACATTACAATTATCATATTTAATATTTTCGACAGCCTTTGAATTTCTTTCTTTTCTACAAAGTGGTGAAAAGAAATTAATTATATAATCATTTATTACTTCAACAATTACAATTTGATTTTCAAATTCAATTGTAATTTTATTATCCTCTCTTGTATATTTTTTTATTTCACCAAACTCCATTTCTACACCCCATTTACTAAATTTATATTTAACTCTACTTTAATTATCGACCATTTCTTTAATAATCTTGATATAATGAGTGCATACCATGCTGGCACACAAAAAAAGCATTATTGCTTAAATATTTAAACAACAATGCTTTAATTATTATTTATTTATTGTAATTTTTGAATCACTAGATACATCCTTATACTTAGGGAATTCAATAACTTTTTCCTTATCACCATTTAATTTCTTAAAAGCAACTGATAACATAAGTTTAATTCTATTTAATTGATTAACATTTGAAGCTCCAGGATCATAATCTACAGCAACAATATTAGAATTTGGATACTTTGTCTTTAATGCTTTTATCATCCCTTTACCTGTGACATGATTTGGAAGGCATGCGAAAGGCTGCATGCATATTATATTATCTGCGCCACTTTCAATAAGTTCTATCATTTCTGCTGTTAAGAACCAACCTTCTCCAGTTTGGTTACCTAATGAAACAATAGGCTGAGCAAGTTCTGCTAGCTCACTTATATGCTTAGGTGGATAAAATCTCTTTGATTTTTCAAGTTCCTTTTTCATAACCTTTCTAAATGATTCCATATATTCAATGGCAATCATATATATTTTTTCTGTAAATTTACTTGCTCCTAGTTTTTCAGCTTTAAATTTTTCATCATATGCACTATAGAAGAAGAAATCTAAAAGATCTGGCATTACAGCCTCTGCTCCTTCATTTTCTAATATCTTTACTACATTATTATTAGCTGTAGGATGGAACTTTACTAATATTTCTCCAACAAGTCCAACCTTTGGTTTCTTAATATCTAAAAGTTCTAATTCATCAAATTCTTTTATTATATTTCTTATGTTTCTGTTAAACTCACGTTTGCTTCCGTTTTTAACACTTTCTTTTACTATTTTGTTCCACTTATCATAAAGTGCATTAGCAGAACCCTTTACTTTTTCATAAGGTCTTGTTCTATATAAAACCCTCATGAATAAATCTCCATAAACAATTGCCATTAATGCCTTTCTAACTAGTGGAAGTGTTATTTTAAATCCTGGTTGTTTTTCAAGTCCTACTGCATTTAATGAAAGTATAGGTACTTGTGAAAATCCAGCTTCTTTTAATGCCTTTTTCATAAAACCAATATAATTTGTGGCTCTGCATCCTCCACCAGTTTGAGTTATTATAAGTGTAGTATTATCTAAATCATATTTACCTGACTTTAACGCATGAATAAATTGTCCTACTACTATTATTGATGGATAGCATGCATCATTATTTACATACTTTAATCCATCTTCTATTGCCTCTTTATCATCTGATGGTAAAATTTCTAAATTATATCCACAAGATTTTACTGCTTCTTCAACTATTTCAAAATGAATAGGAGACATTTGTGGTGCTAATATTGTATGCTTCTTTCTCATTTCCTTTGTAAATGTAGGATTTTTATATATAATATTATCTTCCACAGGTTCATAACCATTTCTTTCTCTTTCTTCCATGGCAGCTTTTAAACTTCTTATTCTTATTTTAGCCGCTCCTAAATTATTACCTTCATCAATTTTTAAACATGTATATATTTTTCCTTTTGAAGACATAATTTCCGCAACTTGGTCTGTTGTTACAGCATCAAGACCACATCCAAAGGAATTAAGCTGAATAAGCTCTAAATTTTTAGATTTAGCCACATAAGTTGCTGCTCTATATAACCTTGAATGATACATCCATTGATCTACAACTCTAAGTGGATATTCAAGATCACTTAAATAAGCTACAGAATCTTCTGTAAGAACTGCCATATCAAAAGAATTAATAACATCTGGTATTCCGTGATTAATTTCAGGATCTATATGGTATGGTCTTCCTGCAAGAACTATACCTTTCTTGCCTGTCTTATTTAAATATTCTAATGTTTCTTTTGACTTTTCTCTTAAATCATTATCAAATTTTTCTCTTTCCTTAGCTGCCTTATGTACTGCTTCTTTAGCTTCTGAAATAGTTACATTATAATCTTTAAATTCTTCTACAATTCTCTTAGCTAAAACATCAATATTGTTAAGAGAGAAGAAAGGTTCTATAAATTTAACATTTTTTTCTTTTAAAACATCCATGTTATTTTTTATAACTTCCGGATATGATGTTACCATAGGACAATTATAATGATTATTAGCATCACTAAATTCTATTCTTTCATATGGTATACATGGATAAAAAATTGTATCTATACCTCTGTTAATTAAATCCATTATGTGACCATGAGCAAGTTTTGCTGGATAACAGGCAGATTCTGATGGTATTGTCTCTATTCCTAGTTCAAATACGTCCTTACTTGACATTCTTGATATTTCTACCCTAAATCCAAGAGAAGTTAATAAAGTAAACCAGAATGGATAATTTTCGTACATATTTAAAACTCTTGGAATTCCAATTGTACCACGCTTTGCTTCATCTTTCTTTAATGGTACATAACTAAATAATCTCTTAAATTTATACTTATAAAGATTTGGAACTTCTTCTTTTTTGCTCTTTTCAATTCCAAAACCTCTTTCACATCTGTTTCCTGTAATAAATTCTTCACCTGTTGAAAATTTATTAACTGTTAATAGACAGTTATTACCACAACCACCACATCTTCTAAAGCTTGAATCCATTGTAAAATTATCAATTTCATCTTTCTTTAAAATTGATGATTTTTCACCTGTATTATATCTTTCTTTGGCAATTATTGCACATCCAAATGCTCCCATAAGCCCTGCTATATCAGGTCTTACAGCTTGTCTACCAGAAATCTTCTCAAAGCTTCTAAGAACAGCATTGTTATAGAAAGTTCCTCCTTGAACAATAATATTTTTGCCCATTTCTTTCTCATCACGTATTTTTATTACTTTAAATAAGGCATTTTTTATTACTGAATATGAAAGACCTGCTGAAATATCAGAGACCTCAGCCCCTTCCTTTTGTGCCTGCTTAACTCTTGAATTCATAAAAACCGTACATCTTGATCCAAGATCTACTGGTGCTTTAGATTCTAATGCTTCCTTTGCAAAATCCTGAACTTTCATATTAAGAGATTTAGCAAAGCTTTCTATAAATGAACCACATCCTGATGAACAGGCTTCATTTAATAATATTGAATCTATTACTCCATTTTTTATTCTTAAACATTTCATATCCTGACCACCAATGTCAAGTATGAAATCTACGCCAGGTAAAAAATGATCTGCAGCTTTATAGTGAGCTATTGTTTCTATTTCACCAATATCAACATGAAGAGCTGATTTAATTAAGTTTTCTCCATATCCAGCAACTGCTGCATTTGCGATTTCAACATCTTTTGGAATCTTTCCATATAAATCCTTTAATATTTCTGTAACCTTTTTTAGGGGATTACCTTCATTGCTTTCATAGTAATCATACATTATTTCATAATTGTCATTAATAAGTGTTACCTTTGTTGTTGTAGATCCTGCATCTATTCCTAAAAATGCCTTACCTTTATAATCACTTAATTTGCATCTTTTAGCTTTTGCTTTATTATGTCTTTCTATAAATTCATTATATTCTTCTTTATCTTTAAATAAAGGATCTAATCTATCTATATTATCATCTTTTATATCACTAATATTTTTTACTTTATCCGCAAGTTCCTTAAATGATATTTTATTATCCTTTTCTCTTGATAAAAGTGCAGCACCATATGCTACAAAAAGTTGTGGATTTTTAGGAAATATTATCTCATCATCCTTTAGATTTAATGTTTCAATAAATCTCTGTCTAAGTTCTGACATAAAAGATAATGGACCTCCCAAAAATGCTACTCTTCCTTTTATAGGCTTTCCACAAGCAAGGCCACTTATTGTTTGATTAACCACTGCTTGAAAAATTGATGCAGCAATATCCTCTGGTTTTGCACCTTCGTTTATAAGTGGCTGGATATCTGTTTTAGCAAAAACTCCACATCTTGATGCTATAGGATATATTATTGTATGTTTTTTTGCAAGTTCATTAAGACCATCTGCATCTGTATTTAAAAGTGTAGCCATTTGATCAATAAAAGCACCTGTACCACCAGCACAAGTACCATTCATTCTTTGCTCAATTCCACCTTTAAAATATGTAATTTTAGCATCTTCTCCACCAAGTTCAATAGCAACATCAGTTTTAGGAATAACTTCTTCAATAGTTTTAGTACAAGCAATAACTTCCTGTACAAATTCTACATTAAGCCATTTTGAAACTGACAAGCCTCCAGAGCCTGTTATTGCAACATTTATATTTGCATCTCCTATAGAATCATATGTTTCTGTAATTAAATCTATTATAGTGCTCCTTATGTCAGAAAAATGTCTCCTGTACTCAGAATAAAGTACCTTTTTATTGGAATCCATAACTACTACTTTTACTGTAGTGGATCCAACATCAAGTCCCATGTTTAAATTCTTCATATTTACACCTACTATATTTTATTTCTATTTTATATTATAGTATATCTAGCTTTTTTTCAAGAATAATATATTATTTGGATTTTGGGGAATTTTTAATAAGCTTTATGTATATAATATAGTAATATTGTTAATAATTATAATATACATGCTTAAGCTATATATGCCAATGAATAAAAATAATTTAAATTAAAATTTATAAGAAAGGAGAACTATGAATTATTTTAATGAAGGCAATAAATCATACAATAATAAAGATTATAAAAAAGCTATAGATTGTTATAAAAAAGCTGCTGAAAACCAAGAAAATGGTGCATGTTCTTATTATAATTCAGGAGTATGTTTTATTAAACTTAAGGAATACGATAAAGCTATAATTATGCTAAAGAAAGCTATAGAAATACAAAAGGAGAGCAAATACTATTTTAATTTAGGCTATGCATATGCAATGCTTGATGAAAAGGGAAAAGCTCTAATAAACTTTAACATGGCATGGGCTTTAAATAATGAAGATGAAGATTGTAGAAGAGCCATAAATTTAATAACATCTAAAATATCCTAATACTTATTAATTAATAGGATAAAATTATGTATGTAAAAATTCCACTTCCTTCATATAAGGAAATGGAATTTTTATTAATAAATATTTAATATACTTTTCTTAGTTAAATTTCTTTTTAATTAACATACTTACTGAGCCCAATGCTCCTAGTAAAAGTCCAAATACTGGAATACTTCTCATGTCTCCAGAATTTGAAGAACCACCTTGTGGTTTTTGATCATCTCCTGGTTTTTGTTCATCACCTGGTTTCTCTGTATCTCCTGGTGTATTTGTTGATGTTCCTGGTTTTTCATCGTCTCCTGGTTTTTGTTCATCTCCTGGTTTCTCTGTATCTCCTGGTGTATTTGTTGATGTTCCTGGTTTTTCATTATCTCCTGGTTTTTGTTCATCACTTGGTTTCTCTGTATCTCCTGGTTTTTCATCGTCTTCTGGTTTATTAGCTTCTTTTAAAGTTACTGCCTTTATAGATAAGTTTCCTTGCTGATTTAAAGATTCATCATTAATATCAAATTGATCTTCATCTACTATTACATATGATTGTCCTTTTTCATAAGAAGGTGAAAATGCCTCTTTACCTTCTACCTTAACTTTTGTTTCTACTCCAATACCTATATTGCTATTTTCTCCAGATACTTCAATAGCTATAGCCCCTTTACCTTCTGGTAATTCAAAATTGCTAACAGGTACTGATATATATCCTTTAAATTCTGTGGTTCCTTCTGCTAATTTTTGTTTTTTATTAACTTGTATATCTCCATTACTATTTACAGGCATATAATATACTATATATTTATTACCTATATTGTTATTTTGAAAAATAACAGAATCAAGTAATTTATCTTCTTTATTAAAATCATATACATTAGCGTATATAATATTAGTAAAGCCATTTGCTTTAGCAATTGTACAATCTCCTACTGTTCCAAATTCGTCATATTGATATATATTTCTATTGTCATTATGTTTTTGAGCTTTCTTTATAGCATAATTTAAATTTCCATAATCAGTATTTAAAACATTCTTATCTTCATATGATATCCAACAAAGTCCATTATCTCCTATTTCTGTTCCTGAACTATTTTTTACAAGCCATGCTCCATTATTTTCAGGTCTACAATCTTCCTTGAAATTATCCTTAGAATAATTATCATCCCAACCAATTATTGTAACAGCATGATTTGTTCCAGTTTTTTCATTACAATAATATGATGTGCTATTATTTGCAGCAAATTTTGCATCATGATAATAACAAGTTTCAACAGCTCCATAATTCATAATAGCATTTTTAACATCTTTAGAATTATTCTCTATATATTCTATTTCAGATACATCTATTACAGGTTTTAAACTTTCTAAATCTGCTGGTTTAGAATTTTCATTATTTGCATCATATTTTATACTTTCTTCTAAAACAGGTCCTTTTCCAGATACAAGTAGACCTGGCACAACTTGCGTTGGAGCCCCATCACCTCTAGTAATTTTCCATCCATAATTACTTGTAAGCCCTTCACTTGCCATCCATTTTATATATTCTTCAGAGAAGTCATATGTACCCATGTTATTTTTAAGTAAATAACTTTCTAGTGTTGCCATTCCAGCAAAGCTCCAACATACTCCATCAATTTCCTGATTTTTAATAGAGGTATATTTTGCCTCATCTACATATTTAGATGGTATTTGTGCTTCTTTTACCATTTGTATTTGTGATTCTTCGTTAATATCTATAGCACTTGCTTTATATGTACCTCCTAATGACATTGTAACTGTTACTGCTGCAAGTACTAATAATATTTTTTTATATTCTTTACCTCTCATGTTTAATCCTCCTTAGACCCTATTTTATACCTTTTGTCTTTTAATCATTTTACCATACTAAATATTGTTTTTTTCAGTTTTAACTATTATTTAATTTAATGTTTTATTAATTAATTTATTCTTTACCATATTCATTATTAATTCACATAATAATGTACTAACAAAGTTTAATTGTTTTCTAATAAAAAAATGTGAAAAAATGATTTCTCATTTTTTCACAACACCTTCTTAATTATACACAATATACTTTTATAAATTTTAATCAACAATTTTAGCTGATTTATTATATAACCCTATCTGAATTATCTTAATAAGCAACCCTATTAATAATAAAACAACGCCACTAACACTAAAGTAGACAAAATATTTACCTATTATATTTCCAAAAAATACTTTTAAATATTCAGGCGAAATAGGAGCATTTCTATAGTTTTTACATAAAAATCCACTAAAAAAAACTATATCTAGAAATAACCCTGATAATATATATGAATTAGATAAATAATTACACATTTTTATTCTATTTTTTTTAAAAAGTGAAATAATAATAAACATTAAAAATACATCAATAAATAAGCAAGCATACAATAAGTAACTATTTACAATAGAAATAACAGATTTGAATTTTGAAAACATATTGCTTTGTACAATTTTACTTAAAAGCATAATATCTAAATTATTTTTTAAGATTTTAGTAATTTTATTATTCAAATTATCTTTTACATCATTTGTCAATTTACTTTTTTCTATATTATTTTCATTTAAGTATTTTTCTACGTATGCATCTACATGTACTAGAAATTGTGATAAATCCAACTCATTAATATTATTACTTTTTCCATTCATATAAGAAAATATATTTTTAAAATTATCATTTACAATTTCTTTACATTCCTCTTCTGTTATAAAACTCTGGCTTTCATCAATTACTATATTATTCTTAATTAATTCATCCTTTATTTGAGAATTTATACTATCACTTATATTAGAATAAATATTTTTCTTAGTTGCAATATTTATATAAAAATCAGCATTCAAAATGCCACACTTAAAGACAAATAAACAGCTCGTGAAAATTAATGAAAATGTCATCACAATAGATAAAATTACAGCTATAATCTTTTTCATATTATCCCTCCAATCTATTCTACTGATACAAATTCACATGTAACCATATAGTATTTAGAAGAACTACCAATTTCATCAAAGGGATAACTTGTAAACAAAATAAGTTCATCGCTTTCAGTAAAGTAATTAGTACAATCACTTATTTTATCATTAATAACCTTAGAATCTGAAACTGAATATGTGTACTTACCATAACTAGTTTGAATTACTACTTTATCATTATTTTTTATATTTTCAAGCTTATTAAAACCTTTGCTAGGATATGTAACTAATGCTACTCTCCTTCCCTCTCCAGGTAATGATGATATCGAAACATGTGCTGCACCTAAGACCATCGAACTATCAACATTACATTCATATATCCCCATATTTATGGACACAGAATCAATTGTAATATCTCCTATTTTTTCATTTAATGTAGGCCTATAAATAGTTTTTCCATTAATCACTGAACTAGCTCTTGTCATGCCACCTTCACTATTGTTATCTATATTGCCATAAAAAGAATACCTACTAAATATAGCATTCCATGCAAAATAGCATAACATCATCGCTCCTACTATAGCCAAAAAAATAGGGATTATGTACGTAACCCCTATTTTTAGAACTATATTTGAGCTTTTACTTTTTTTATGAGAACTAACGTTCCTTTTCATAATAAAAACTCTCCTATTTTTAATTATCTTTTAAATTAGCAAATTTTCTTCTTAGAAATTACAAATACTGCACCTGCAACAGTCATTAATCCAAGACCAGCTACTGCTACATTACCAAAATTAGTTGCAGTTTTTGCAGTTGTTCCAGGTTTTGTATTCTCGCCATTTCCTGGATTTGCTGAACTTACAGGTTTAGCTTTAGCATCAATTTCATCTAATATAGCTAATAATTCATCTTTTACTGAACCATTAGGTAATTTATCTACTAAAGCTCTTGCAGCAGCAAGATCAGCATCAGTAAATTCTCCATTTATTAATTTGCTTATAGCATCTTTAGCTTTCTCAAATGCTTGCTTTTGTTCTGCTGTCCAGCTATCTGGAGCTACTATAGCATCTAATTTTTTATTTAATTTTTCTCTTAAATTAGTATCTAATACATTATTATCTTTTTCATCTGGAGTAGTAGAAGCAGTTCCTTCATTGCCACCTTGGTTGCCACCTTGGTTGCCACCTTGGTTGCCACCTTGGTTGCCACCTTGGTTGCCACCTTCATTGCCACCTTGGCTTCCACCTTCACTTGGAACTGTTGCTTTTTTATCATCAGCAACCATGTAAGCTACTAATGATGGAATCATTGATTTTGCTCCATCCCTAGACATTCCAGAACCCTTTAATAATGATTTTGCATCTGATACAGAAAGTTCAAATATTTTTGTATTCTTTCCAGTTGTAGCATCTTTCTTAAAAACTGCTACACCAGTTGAAGGAGATCCAGTAATTGTAACATGTAATAAAGTTTCTAATTCAGCTTTTTCATTAACTTGTAAATCTGTAAGAATTCCATCCTTATCATTGTAAATATCATTAGTAGAATAATTTGCAGTTTTTTGAATAGCAGAATCAGCAATAGCTTGTAATTTTTTTCCTTCTTCTTCACTTAAGTTATAAGCAGAAGCAAGACTAGTTAATTGAGTAGCTAATGAATCTGGAACCTTAGCCGCCTTAAGTGCAGATTGTAAATTTTCTTCGTATGTTGCAGCTGATGCAACAACACCAGTTGATATAACTGCTGTTCCAACTAATCCAGCAGCGATAATTCTTTTAACATTATTCATAATGTTTCCCTCCTTAAAATTTTGTACAAGCCTATTATATAATAGGCACTAAAAAAAAACAACATAAAATACCATTTTTTTGTTAACATTTTGTTAATTCACTAAAATATCATCATATTTCTAAAGGACCCAAAAGCCTTATAGTAACCCTTTTCACGCATATTTCATTCTTCTGAAAAAATCTTATTTTTTTTAAATTTTTTATTTTAAAATTCACCAATAACTTCACTATTTATATGATCATTATCAAAATCATCATTATCAAAATAATTACCGCCACTATAAAATGTACAATCAACCTTTACCCATCTTGATTCATCTTCTATATATACTTCATTCCATGAATGACTTATAAATTCTTTTCCATTAAATGCTTCCCCTACTACTACTCTTGTTTTTAATCCAACTTCTTTTGCCATAGCTGTATAAAGGCATGCATAATCAAAACATATGCCTTTTCTATTTTCAAAAGCTACTATAGCACCACTTTTAATATTATCATTTCCTAGTATTACATTTTCTGCTTTTTCATAATCATATTTTATGTTAGTGCCTATCCATACATATATTTTTTTTGCTTTTTCCATATTACTTTCAGCTCTTTTTGTTATTTCCCTTGCTTTATTATTTATATTATTATTAGATTTTACTCCATCATTTATTGTTACACCATTATAATATACTGTTTTTTCATTAAGTCTTGCTGCATTTTCTATATGCTCTAATGTATCTGAAATAGATAATCCATTTCCTATAGATTTAATATCATTTTCTGCAATAAGATTGTAAACTTTAGTGTATAATTTAAAATCACCAAGAAATTTATATTGTTTTCCATTACTAAAAGATATATTACTTAAAGCAATTATTACATATAATAAAATAATAAATATACTACCCCTTGCACATCCTATAATTAATGAATATATAAAGCTTTTAAATTTACTTTCTTTTATATTATTGAAAAGGCTAACTACAGACAACATATCATTAAAGGCTCTAAATATAATTTGAAACACAATTTTAATAACACAAAATATTAAAGCTATAAATAATGCATGAAAATATCCATTTTGTAAAAGATCAGCTCTATTTATACTATCAAGAATATTACTATACAAAATGTCTATATTATTATAAAAGCACATAAGCAAAAAAATTGCTAGTATTGTAGAAATACTTGAATACATAGGCCTAAGTACATCATAAACATTATCATAATATTTTAATTTTTTTAAAGTATTAAAGGTCAAAAATAAAATAATAACAATAAATATTAATATTTCCTTATTATTAAAAGCAAATTTTACATAATCGTTATTATAAACAAAATCATTCATACAAATATGCCTCTCATTTTATTAATTTTAAAGTTCTCTCTCCATTATTTTATTAACAGCTTTTATTGCAGTTTGAAAATCATATCCTCTTCCTGCTAAAAAAGCACATAATTTATTTTTTATTTTATATTTGTCACTTTCCCTTTTTATTATTGAAGTATATTTTTTATACCCAACTTCCATAGCACTTTCAAGTTCTTCATTTTCATTAATACTATTTAATGTTTCATTAATTATTTCATCTGATATACCTTTACGCTTTAATGCATATCTTATTTTGTTTTTTCCATTATTATTTGTTTTACTTTTTATATATGATTTTGCATAAGACATATCATCTATAAATTTATACTCTTTTAAGAAATTTATTGCATAATTAATTTCCTTTTCTGTATATTCTTTACTTTTAAGTTTATCTATGACCTCTTTTTCTGTTTTGTAACTTTTTTCTACTATTTTTATAGCATCATTTTTGCACTTTTTTATTCTTTCTTCACAATTAATTTTGTTTATAATTTCACTGTTTAGTTCTAACCCCTTTACTATTCCTTCATTAATAATTGTATCAATAAAAACAGCAAAGGCATATTTATTATCTACATATATATTTACTCTATCTTTATTATTTTTTTGAACTTCTATTTTTGTTACCTTTGGCATAAAAAACCTCTTATCTTTTAAATTTACATATACTACTTGCTAATTTTGGGATTTTAATATATGTATAGTAGGACTTCTTAAAACTTTTTTTGCTACGTTCATAACAGATGATATGTCTATATTTTTTAATTTCTCCATATCATCTATAAATTCTAAATAATTTTCTTCATCAAGTTCTTGATTCATAATATAACTACATAGTTCGTTAGAATCTTCAATTGTAGAAAACACAGCAGTTTTATGAACCTTTTTCATTACCTCTAAATCTTTTTCACCTATAACTATTTCACCTTCTACAACTTTATTTATAGTATCATTAATGGCCCTTAAAGCTTTATCTACATCATATTTTGAAACTGCAGTATAAATATATAAGGTTTTTATATTTTTTGATATATCAAGATTTATATATATATCATAAGCTAAACCTCTTTTTTCTCTTATTTCCCTAAACAAAAGGGAATTTGAACTTTCTCCAAGTCTATTATTTAATATTCTAAGAGGAAGTTCTTCTTCCTTTTTTAAATCGTAAAAAGTATAAAGATATATTATTGCACATTGCTCTAATTCCTTTTTGTAAGTTGTAATTCTTGTTTCTATATTTTTTTCCTCAATCATTTTAGCTGGCATTACATCTGCTCCAGTCCATTTAGAAAAATATTTACATATAACACCATCTATATAATCATCATTATAAGGTGATACAATAGTTATTATTGTATTTTTAGGAGAATAATACTTTTTATAGTAAGCTTCTAATTCATCTCTAGTAAATTTTTTAACATTTTTTCAAGACCACTTACATCATACTTAAGCTGACTTTTTTGAAATGCTACTTCATTTACCATTTTAAAACTAAAACTTTCTATATCATCTTTGTCACTTCTCATTTCAGATAAAATAACACTTCTTTCTTTTTTAAGTTCATCTTCTGGAAAATTAGAATTTATAAGCATATCGCTAAGAAGTATTATTGCTTTTTCAAATTCTTCCTTTAAGCAGCTTACTGTATACACTGTAGAATCATAATCCGTGTATGCATTATAATCGCCTCCCATAGATTCAAGTTCTTCATTTAATATTTCATTGTTTCTATTTTTTGTTCCTTTAAATAACATATGTTCTATAAAGTGACTTATTCCTTTTTCTTTTAAATTTTCATTCATTGCTCCAACTTTTACTGCTATATTTATTGATATAATCTCTGTATTTTTCCTTACATATAAACACTCAAGACCATTTTTATGACATTTCTTATTAACTTTAAAATTCAGCTTAAACATTTTATTTTCTCCTATTTTATTATAATAATTATATTAT
>JAAYQS010000065.1 GCA_012519155.1 Clostridiales bacterium | reverse complement strand
TTTATACTATATTATATGCAACAAGTTTCAAAAGTATTACTAAAATTTCAAATTATTTATTTCTTTTATTTCATTACTTTTCCAAGTATCGTTAAAAGGTCTGGCAAAGAATAATACCGCTCTCTTATTTCTTAACACTGCCTCTTTATATCCTCTAATAGTATCATAATCATTGTTATTATCCTTGCCTCCGAAGTTATAATAAGTATCATGACTTTCATAAAAAGTACAAACATTATAACTATAATTAACAACTTCGGTTATAGGAATTATATATTTAGAGTATTCATCTATCAACCAGCCAGGTACAAATATCACCTCTCCGTAAATACATAATTTATCTGAATATCTATGCAATAAATTTCTAAAAAAAGTACTTCCTTCGTTTGGTAAAGCTATATGTTTGCATTGGTCTATTCTTATAGCACTAACACCTATATTAATTAATTTATCTATATATTTAAAAGCTAATTCTTGCAACTCTAAAACATTGTAATTTAAATGAGGTAAATTGCCACTACTAAGATTAGTAACTTGCCATCTATTATTCCAATCACTTACTTGTTCTTTAGTTCTTTGCAATCTTCTAGGAATTGTTACTTTAGAATTAAATTCATTAAATTCCCCATCGGCAACATGGTCAAAAACTACATCTACCATAACTTTTACCCCAATTTCATTTCCTTTAGCACAAAGATTACTTAATTCTTTTTCATTCCCCAATCTATTATCTTTAATATCAAAATGAAGAGGTTGATAAGCTTTCCACCATTCGCTCCCATCATCTTTTTGTCCTTGTAATACACTAGTAAGAACCATTGTAAAACCTTGTTCTTTAATTACCTCTAAGTTTTCTTGTATATCTTCAAGTTTCCAATTTAAACAATGTAATATCTTTTCCATATAAAATCCCCCTTTAATTTTGTTTCTTTACTATATTATACAACGTAACTTTAAAAAATAGAACCCAAAAATAAAAAAAGATGGAAAAAAATCCATCTTTTATATTTTTCTAACTTTTCTTAATGCTGTTTCATAGAAATTAGGATACATTACTTTTAAATCTTTAAATGTTTCTTCTAGTTGCTCTAAGATTTTCTCTCTATCTTCTTCCTCGTTTGTATCTAATAATCTTTCTACTTCTTTAATCATTTCAGTTTCTCTTTTAAAATAATTCATTCTGCTATTATTCATGCTATTTCTTCTAGGAGGATTTACATTATTATAGTATTTACTAGAAGTCGTACCTGAATATCTTCTTGCGTATTGATAATTTTCTTCTTCTTCATATTCTTTTGCCAGACAGATAAAATAATTATTTTTAATGCATTTACTAAATACTTGAAAACTTTCGCTATCATAATTTCTTTCAAGATTGCTTATAGCTTTATCTAACATTTCTTTATTTATTCGTTCTACTTTTTCAAAGTCCATTTTCATATTAAAGCACCTCCTTATAATCTACAACGCTTTCTAGGAATATTAACTATTTGTACATGTGCAGTTCCTTCAGAGCCGTAATATCCACAATAAAGCAAACAATTTCTTAAATCATTACCTACCATAGGATTACCAAATCTATCCCTTACTTCAATTGCCTCTCCGTTTACATATATAGTTACAGCTGTGGTTGGAGCATCAGGGATATCTAACCATTTAGGTATCAAGAAACATATCTTATCTTCATTTTTCAAATTTGTAGGTTCATTTTTTAATGTTATTACCATAGTTTCGCTTATATCAGAAACTACATGATAACAACAGCAATTCTTACAACTCATACTAAATCAATCCATTTCCACAACATTGATTTGTGTTACAATATTGATTATTTGGTAAATTATATGAAGCATAAGGACTACAAGTCAAGTATGCTGGAATAGGCACTGGTTTTAATTGATTTATTATATTGGCTGTTTGAGCGTTGTTTTGTAATGCTAATTGTGCAGATTGTAATTCAGACCTTAAACTTTGTATTTCTTGATTTGTTAAATAATCAATGATTCTTTGAGTTTGAGCGTTATTACTTTCTAATAAATCCCTAGTATTCATATTAGCGTTATTAATTATATCACAAGTATTTTTAGCATTTTCGTATCTAACAGAATCTATGTTTCTATTAGTCTCACAACAACAATTTTGTATTTGATTTGCTACATTATTAATATCACTTGTTAATTCATAGGTAGAAGAACAAATTCCATTAGAAAGTTGAGAAACACCAGCTTGTATATCTTTACTTATTCCAAAATTTTGATTTGTTAACTGTGTAAAGCCTTGACCTAAAGTATTGTTTAAGTTAGTATAAATAAAATCATTACTTATCCCATTTAACTAAGTCATACCAGCAACTCCACCTCCATTATTACCAAATCCTCCAAACCCTCCATAGCCATTCCCCCAAGCTAATAAGAAGAATAAGAAGAATATCCATGAAAAGCCTGCATCACCATCAAATCCATTTCCTCTATTAGAATTATTATTTACATCACATACTGGTATAATTCCAGTTCCATCTAATCCCATCATAAAACCTCCTAAAATTTAATTCCAATTTGTTTGCCATTTCTTTTAATTGTTGTTCAGTTATTCCTTTTTGTTTAGCTATATTCATAACTATATTTTTAGGGTTACCTCCTGAGTTAATCATATTTTGCGCTTGAGTAAAGAGTGGATTTCCATTTAACATACCTAAAATTTGTTGTGGATTAATTTGTTTCTGCGCTAACATTTGAAACATTTGCATTGGATTCATTATTAAAACCCCCTAACATTTTATTGATTTTAGAAATTTCTTTTTCAATTTCATTAATTCTTTTAGCAAGCAAATCATATTGTTGTTTATTTACTTGCATAGTACTTGGATTATCGATTGGAGAATTATCCAACGAATAACTTTTTATTTCTGAAATGCCTTCCAGATTTAATTGTTTAGTATAAATTTTACCATTGGTTATATCGTTAAAATAAGTTATATTCCCCGTGAAGTCAGTAGGATAAGCTTTAACTTCTTCTATACCTCCAACTGGTATTACTACACTTCCTATATTGGGTTGATTATTCATCATAGGAATTTGATTATTATAAGGTTGTTGTGTTTGTTGATTATATCCTGGTTGCATTTGATTGTACATTGGTGTTTGCAATCCATATTGTTGATTTATACTATTTAATCTATTATCGTAAGTTCCTTTGCCGAATTGATAGTAATTCATTTTATAACCTCCTTTCCTTAATCCTCTTTAATTATATCTTTAATTTAAAATGCAAAAATGCCATCAAAAAGTCTAAAACAAGTCTGGCTAAATGTGTATTTATACATAGTTTTTGAATATTTATGCAAATATTAAATATTAACAAATTGTTAATTGTCAAAAAATTCACAATTAAAAATATATACAATACAAGTAATAATGTCATTCTCATTTAGAATAAATTATAAACAGTTGTTCATATTTAAGAGTTTTTTAAAAAAAGTTCTTTATAAATGGCTTGGTTAAGCCAAATGTATATTTTTTTACGAAAGAATGCGGTTTTCAATAAATGGCTTGATTTAGCCGTTTGTAAGCATTTTAAATTTAACAAAGTCTTTTTGAGAAACATTATCATATAAGAATGGGATTATACCTTATGTTAGGAGCAACTTTTTTTTAAAAGTTTTTCTATATATAAATAAAAAGAAAAATATCTTTATTTTTTAGAATATACATTTATGCATAAAATAATTTTATCTTTTAAAATGTATAAGCTATTGATTTTTAAAAAGAAAAAGTGTTTTGTTTGCTAAGGGAATCTAAAGGCTGCAAAAATTTTTTTTAAAAAAGTGTATCATTTTTAGAAAGTTGAATATAATGTAATATAAGGAGTTGATAAAAGGAGTTTGTTACAATTATATTAACCTGAGTAAAAGTAAGGTATTAATAATTTTTAAAAAAATTTAATATACTATATTGCAATACATTGTAATATATGTTAATATATATATACAAGGAGGGGGTGATTAGTTGAAAAAGATGTTCTCTTTAAGACTTCCAATAGAACTTAGAGAAAAGCTAGAGAAAGTGGCAAAAGAAGAAGATAGGAGCATAACTAATGTTATTATAAGAATTTTAAAAGAATATTTTAAGTAGGAGGATTTAAAAAATGGCAATTAATGTTTTAAGTTTGTTTGATGGAATGAGTTGTGGGCAAATAGCTTTAGAAAGGATAGGAGTGAAAGTTGACAGGTATTTTGCGAGTGAAATAAAAAAACACGCTATAAAGGTTACAATGAATAATTATCCTAATA
>JAAYQS010000064.1 GCA_012519155.1 Clostridiales bacterium | reverse complement strand
TTTGAATATATTTTTAATAACTATTAATAATCTCCTCCTTCTTTTATACCATAATTACTTAACTTAAATAAATAACAAATATTAATTCATTTATATTATAATTATTCCCTTTCTTTAAAAATATAACTTAATATATACTACATATTATAACATATAGCCCTTAAGGGAACGTTAACATTTTGAAACTTTTTTTAAAAAAGACTGCTATAAAATATTAAAAATCTTATAACAGCCTAATTTTTTATTGCCTTTGAGCTTCAGCATCAATAACCATCAAATTGTTTTCCTTAATTATATCAATAAGCATATCTGCATAAATTAGATTTCCATTTTCATCCTTTGCTGTACTGTATCCTGCTTTTTGCAATGCTGCAGCTTGCTCCCTATAATTTCCAGCACTAAATACCCCATTTTCTCTGTATCTTTTATTATTTTTCAAAAATTCACAAAAATCGGCTATTGACTCAGCAGGGGAATTATATGCTCTAAAATTAGCTACAATTTTATCATTATAATTTTCACCAGTTGAGAATTTAGCAACAGCACCAGTCCAACTTTTATCAGCTTTTATTCCATAATAATTATTATATTGAGATGCAAGTTCAGATTCTCCCCAGCTTGACTCTAAAATTGCCTGGGCAATAGATATAGAAGGTAAAATACCATATTCTTTGTAATCTTCAATACTTCCTTCTTTTAATGAAGCAATGAAATCATCCTTTGAATTGTTTTTCCCTATTTTTAATGTTCTAAGACTATAACTTTCTCTATTTAATTGCTCTAATATTTCATATGCTTTAATTATATCATTATCAGACAAATTTAAATCTTGCATAACTACTTTTAAATCTTTCAAGTTTCCATTATTATCATAAAATCCATTTGCTATTTTACTACTTAAATCCTTATTATATGTATCAAATTTACTATTAACAACATCCTCAACTGCTGCAATCTCTTTCCAATTCAATTGTTTTAATGGCTTACTATTACTATCTGCAATATCCATGTAATATTTTATATCATTACTAGAAATAGTTACTTCCTTTTTATTAATAGTGTCTGTTTGTTTAAAGTACATTGCTACAAATATAAATAAAAATGACAAAACAACAATTTTTAAAATCATTATTATAAATTTCTCAATTCCAGTTTTTATATTGATTTTTAATTTAACCATCTTGTACCACCTATATTTTTTATTCATAATATATAATATCACACTTTACCTAATAGTAAAATTGTTAAAATAAAAAGACACTATTTTTTGCATAAACAAATAATAATGTCTTTCTTTTACTTTTTGAAATAAGCCCTTTACGATGATTTCTCATTTTTAGATTTATAAAAATATTCCTCTGTTTCTTTTATTACTACACCACTTAATCCAATTAATCCAATTAAATTAGGAATTGCCATAGCACCATTTACAATGTCAGCTACTGTAAATATTAAGTTCAGTTCTAAAAATGGACCAGCTGCTACAAGAAGTATAAATACTATTCTATATATCAAAATTGACTTAACTCCGCACAAGTATTCAATACATCTTTCTCCATAATAATTCCATCCAAGAATTGTAGTAAAAGCAAAAAATCCAAGTCCTATATTTACTATGTATTTACCTAAAAATGGCATAATAGGAAGCCCTGCTTCAAAAGCTTGAGTTGTTAATGCAGCTCCTTCTGCAGTAGATGAATAAGCCCCTGTTATTATAAGTGCAAGTCCTGTCATTGTACAAATAATTATTGTATCGAAAAAAGTACCTGTCATTGATATAAGTCCTTGTCTAACTGGTGACTTTGTTTTTGCAGCAGCTGCTGCTATAGGTGCACTTCCAAGCCCCGCTTCATTTGAAAATACCCCTCTACCTACACCTTTTTGCATAGCAATTTTTACAGTTATACCAGCAGCGCCTCCAAGAGCTGCTTCAGGATTAAAAGCACTTTGAAATATAATACTTAAAGCATCTGGTATTAATTTAAAATTATAAATAAGAATTAATAAAGCACCAATTATATATAACCCAGCCATAATTGGAACCACTTTTTCTGATACACTTGCAATTCTTTTAATGCCGCCCAATGTAATAAGTGCTACTAAAATCGTAACAACTATTGCAGTAACTTCAATAGGAATAGAAAATGTAATTTTTGCAGCATCAGAAATAGATTTAACCTGACTAAAAGTTCCTATTCCAAAAAATGCAACTCCTACTCCTAATAATGCAAATATTTTTGCAAGCCATTTAAGTCCTAAACCATTTTGTATATAATACATTGGTCCCCCAGCCATGTTTCCATTCTCATCTACTTCTCTATACTTTATAGCTAAAACTCCCTCTGCGTACTTTGTAGCCATTCCAAAAAAAGCAGCAATCCACATCCAAAGAAGAGCTCCTGGGCCTCCTGTTTTTATAGCAGTAGCAACTCCAACAATATTACCAGTACCAATTGTTGCAGATAATGCAGTACATAAAGCTCCAAAGCTTGATACATCCCCACTAGCGCTGCTATCACTTGCTTCTTCATCTTTTCCAAATACATACTTAAGTGATAATGGAAGTCTTATAACTTGAAGAAACTTTAATCTTATTGTTAAATAAATTCCTGTTCCTACTAATAAGATTAACAAAGGTGGTCCCCATAATATATCATTTACCTTGTTTAAAAAACTCTCTATATTCATTCTTCCTCCTATTAATATGATATTTTAAACACAAATAGTATTATATCAATATTCGACTAGTTATTAAAGTCTTTATATCCTATAAAAGTTACTTTTTTATTTTTTTACATTTTTTATTATTATTTATATGCTAATTTTTAATTTTTCCATATTGCTATTTAATTTTTCTGTTTTAAGTATTAAAATATATATG
>JAAYQS010000063.1 GCA_012519155.1 Clostridiales bacterium | reverse complement strand
TCTTTCAGTTCTAAGGTGTAGTTCCACTCTCTGCCTTTTAATCTTAAAATACACGCTGTTACTGTGTAATCTGTGTTGTCATAGGTTACTAATGTTCTGTGTGCTATTACTTTTTTAACTTCTTCAAGTTTCACTTTCTATCTCCTGCATAAGCTATAATTAAATATCACGCTATAATTCTGATAAAATTCTCTTTGTCTTTCCTTGGCTTTATCGAGCTTGGCTCTTTCTTTCTCGTAGTCCTTGCAAATATCATGACAGGCTAATTTTCTTTTCTGACAACCTAAACATATTTTCATAAGTGCCTCCTTAATTTCCCAAAACGTACTTTCCCACAGTAAATACAATAATAAATGCTATCGTCATAGGTATGTTTTCGCCATATGTGAAACAAATGCAATCTTCTTAAATTGAGATTATGAATCAAATCTGATATGTCTTGGATTAAATCTACTAAAAAGTAATAAATATCATCTAACAATTTTACCCCTCCCCTATCCTAATCTTGGGTCATATTCCTCAAATCGTTCAGTTGAACGGAATATGATTTTATTATTTACCCATCGTTGCAAGTATCTTATTTTTTGTGGCGCGTTTGGCTTATCATAAATCATCACATAAGGGTCGTAATCAAGCTCTTTTAATTTATAAATTCTTTCAAGGTCTTGCTCTAACGTTGTGTTATAATTGGTTAAAACATATACTTTTAATTTTCTATATCCGTAATTTAATTTAGGTCTAAATTCCTTCAATTTGTCATATGTTTTAAATTCGTAATTGTCCCACGCAAAATGTATTACTTCAAGATTTAAGTTGTTTATTAAATTGATTTTTTCATCTGTTACACATCTAATATCTAACCCCTGTGTAAAATCTATTTTCGCCTTGCTATCAACTAATTGTTTTAATAATTCTATACTGTCTTTACTTGCTAATAGGTTAGGGTCAAGTAATTTTACATACTTTTGACCGTTCCAAAACTCTGTTAAATCAGCAACTTTGTCACTTCTCAAACCCTCCTTATCTCCAACAATACAAAATTCACAATGTCTTGGGCAACCTCTTGTTAAAAATCCATATGCTGTGTTTTTTATTCCGTATAGTTTATAGTCAGGATATATATGTTCTATTTCATCAGGCAACTTATTATCTAATCCGTACCCTGTGCCGCCCTTTACAATTTCATCTGCCTGTATGCAATATTCCATATCTTTTGTATACGTTTCATCAAACACCTTTGCCACATATACTTTGTCGTATGTTTCTAATCCATTCCACCAATCAACGGTATCGCCTTGTTGCTTATGCCATGCAGATATTTTCATAAGTGCTAAGTTAGGAAAATTATGACCATCTACATCTATTAACCCTATTTTCATCAATATCCTCCGCTAAAAAGGCACATCATCCATATTGTCCACCGGCTCAAACTCCTAACACCCTTTACCTTCACTTATCCAATATGCTTTTTCATCATCATCATTCCAATCATCGCAACAATAATCTTCATTAACATATTCGTCATACAATTTGCAAATTCCCTTACCTTTAAATGTTTCTTTGTAATCTAAACAAGTTTTGCAACTATTCATTTTCTACCTCACCCTTTCAAATTCTATAACCCACACCCAAGGATTACCTTCCCAACCGTATTTATAAAGGTCTTGTTTTTTAATTGTACTATCCCATAATTCTTCATATTTTTCTATTGTTGCAATTCCGCAAGCTATTTGAAATTCTCGTTCTTCACGATAGTTGGTTGAACCGGGTACACGAACAGGCTTT
>JAAYQS010000062.1 GCA_012519155.1 Clostridiales bacterium | reverse complement strand
TTAACTAATTCAAGGAGTTGTATTAAATTGAATATTATAGACGAAATAAAAAAACTTAAAAAAGAAAAAAACGCCCTTATATTAGCTCATTTATATCAAAGACAAGAAATACAAGAAATTGCTGATATAGTTGGAGATTCATACTTTCTAAGTAAAAAAGCTGTTGAATCTGATTCTAATCTTATTGTATTTTGCGGAGTTGGATTTATGGCAGAAAGTGCAAAAATTCTTTCACCAAACAAGAAAGTTTTGCTTCCTGCAAAAGAAGCAAGATGTCCAATGGCTGACATGGCATTAGTGGACAAGCTTAATGATATGAAAAAAGAACATCCAAATGCCAAGGTTATTAGTTACATTAATACTAACCTTGATATTAAAGCTTTGTCTGATGTTTGTGTAACATCATCATCTGCACTTAAAATTATGAAAAACATTGAAGAAGATGAAATAATATTTATTCCAGATAGAAACCTTGGAGGATATATTAGTGAGTTCTTCCCTGAAAAGAAATTTATTCTTTATCAAGGATTTTGCCCAACACACGAAAGAGTAACAAAGGAAGAAGTTCTTGAGCTAAAAAATGAATATCCTGATTTTGAAGTAATATGTCATCCAGAATGTAATAAAGAAGTAAGATCTATTTCTGACTACATTGGAAGCACTTCTGAACTTATTACTTATTCAACAAATTCAAAATCAAAAGGATTTATAGTAGTTACAGAAGAGGGAGTTTTGTATCAAATGAAAACAAAGAATCCTAACAAAACATTTATTCCTCTAAAAAATTCAATGATTTGTCCTAATATGAAAATGACAACTCTTCAAGAATTATATGACTGCTTAAAAAATGAATCTAATGAAATAATTATAGATGAAGAAAAAAGATTAAAAGCGCTTACTGCACTAAAAAACATGCATGTGTTAGGAGATAGATAATAATGATTAAAACTTGTGATGTATTAATCGTAGGATCTGGTGTTGCTGGAGTATATTCTGCCCTTAATATTGACAAAAACTTACGTGTACTATTAATATGCAAAGAAAATTTAAGAGATTGTAATTCTTATTTAGCACAAGGAGGAATATCAACTGCATTAAATAATGAAGATATGCCAGCCTATATGGATGATACATTTGCTGCTGGTAACTATAAAAATGATACTGATGCTGTTGAAACATTAGTTTCTGAATCTAGAGAAAATATAAAAAGACTTATAAAGCTTAATGTGCCATTTGATAGAAACGAAGATGGTACCTTAAACTATACTAGAGAAGGTGGTCACAGCACCTTTAGAATTGTACACATTAAAGATGAAACAGGAAAATATCTTATGGAATCTTTATTTAAAGAACTTGAAACAAGAGATAATATAAGTGTCCTAGAACATTGCACTTTACTTGATATTATTAAAACAGATAATGTTTGTACTGGTGGAATATGTTCATATAAAGGTGAGAACCTTCAAATTCATGCCAAACGTACAATTCTTGCAACTGGTGGTCTTGGAGGATTATTTAAATCTACAACAAACTTTCCTTCTTTAACTGGTGATGGAATTGCCATAGCATTAAAAAATGGAATAACAATAAAAGATATTAATTATCTTCAACTTCACCCTACTGTACTATATGAAAAAGATTCTATAGGAAAAAGACTTTTATTGTCTGAATCATTACGTGGTGAAGGTGGAAAAATAAGAAATTTAAAGGGAGCTGAATTTGTTGATTCTCTAAAGCCACGTGATGTTGTGTCTCGTGCAATACTTAAACAAATAGCAAAAACTCCTGAAACTCCATATGTATACCTTGATATGACTCATTTAAAGAAAGATTTCCTTATGAAGAGATTTCCATATCTTTATGATGAATGTTTAAAAAGAGGTTATACAATGGAAAAAGATATGTTACCTGTATCTCCTGCTCATCATTATGCAATGGGGGGAATTAAAGTTAACTTATATGGAGAAACAAGCTTAAAGGATCTTTATGCCTTAGGTGAAACTGCTTGTACTGGAGTTCATGGAAGCAATAGACTTGCAAGTAATTCATTACTTGAAGGAATAGTATTTGGATATAGATGTGCACATAAAATAAATGATGAATTATTTAACTGTAATGCTGAAAGTCCAAGCAGAGAAGCCCTTATTGAATTTTTAAAAGAAAGAGTGGATGAAAATTATGTTAAACTTCTTAATTGTTGATAATATCATAAAAGAAGGACTAAAAGAAGATGCTCCATTTGGTGATATTACCACAGATAGCATTATAAGTCCTACAAGTATATGTAAAGTTAATTTAATTGCTAAAGAAGATGGAATAATATGTGGGTTTCCAGTATTTAAAAGAGTATTTGAATTACTTGGTAATGTTAAAGTTGAAGCCTTTAAAAAAGATGGTGACACTGTTTTTAAAGGTGAAAAAATAGCTTTAGTTACTGGAAATACAAGAAATGTATTAATAGGCGAACGTATTGCACTTAATTTAATGCAAAGAATGAGTGGAATAGCAACTATTACAAAAGCTTATGCTGATAAAATTGTATCTACTAATGCTAAAGTAGTAGATACAAGAAAAATAACTCCATTATATAGAAACTTAGATAAATATTCAGTTTTATGTGGAGGCGGTGCAAATCACAGATTTTCTCTATCAGATTCAGTTTTAATAAAAGATAATCACATAGATGCAGCTGGTGGAATAGTAAATGCTATAAAGCTTGCAAGAAAAAATTGTTCTTTTACAAGTAAAATTGAAGTAGAAACAGAAAATAAATCTGAAGTTTTAGAAGCATTAATAGCAAAGGCTGATATAATAATGCTTGATAATATGACACCTTCAATGGTAAAAGAAATGGTTAAGCTAATTGATCATAAAGCTATTGTTGAATGTTCTGGTAATATTACAATAGATAATATAAAAGACTATGCAGAAGCTGGTGTAGATTATATATCTGTTGGTGCACTTACTCATTCATTTAAAGTTTTAGATATATCTCTTAAAGAACTTGAAATAATCTCACAATAAAAAAAGCGCCTAGGCGCTTTTTTTATGTTATTTTTCATTCATTATTCCAAGCTTATCAAATATAATAAATAATATACTTACTATCATAGCAACTATTGTTGCAAGCCCCATTCCAGAAAGTTCTACTGAACCTAAAGGAATAGTAATATTACTAAGGCTTGATATAAATGTTAAAGATGCTAAAATCAAATTTCTAGATTTGGAAAAATCAACTTTTTCTTCTATAAATGTTCTAAGCCCAGACACAGCAATAGTACCAAATAATAATAAGCTAATTCCTCCTACAACTGGTGTTGGAATAGTGCTAATAAGGGCTGATATTTTCCCTGAAAAGCCTAAAATTACAGATATTATGCCAGCTCCACAGATAACATATACACTATAAACTTTTGTAAGTGCCATAACTCCAATATTTTCACCATATGTTGTTGTAGGAACTGAGCCAAACATTCCTGAAATAACTGTTGAAAGTCCATCACCTAAAAGTGACCTATCAAGGCCTGGATCTTTTGTTAAATCTCTTCCTATAATGCTACTTGTAACCTTAAGATGACCTATATGTTCTGCAATAACAACAAAGGTTGCTGGAACAATAGTTAATATTGCCTTTACATCAAAATGTGCAAGCTGAATATTAGGAAGTGTAAAAAAGCTTGCTTCTCTAACTTGTGTAAAATCTACTAAGCCAGTAAAATATGATACTATATATCCTACTATTACACCTATAAGAATAGGGATAATCTTAAAAAATCCTCTAAATAAAACATTTCCAAATACAACTACTGCTAAAGTTATCATAGACACAAGTACCCATGTTCCATTAAATTCAGTTGTATTACTTCCTCCTACTGGAAATCCTGCCATATCAGCAGCAGAACTTGCAAGTTCAAGTCCAATAATAGCAACTATAGCTCCCATAGCAGCTGGTGGAAACAATCTATTAATCCAACCTGTACCAGTAAATTTTACAATTATAGCAATAAGAACAAATACAAGGCCTGTTGCTACAAAACCACCTTGGATAGTTTGAAAATTATATCCTTCTCCCATAAGCAGCAATACTGGTGAAAGATATGCAAAACTTGAACCTAAATATGCAGGAATCTTTCCTTTTGTAATAAGTGCATACAAAAGTGTTCCTATGCCATTAAAAAAGAGTACTGTTGTAGGATCAATATTAAACATTATGGGAACTAAAATGGAAGATCCAAACATAGCAAATAAATGTTGAAAACTAAGAGGAAAAGCTTTCTTAAATGGCACCTTTTCCAAAACATCAATCATTAAACTGTCATTATTATTTTCTGTCATAGTGTCTCCTTTTGTGTAAATAAATTTTAAAATGTACATTCATATGTTATGCATTTTTACTATTATTATTAATTTTCTTGCTAATTATACACTGTCAATAAATTATTTTCAACAAAAAAATGCACCCCAAAATTTAGGATGCATTTTTCTTAAAATCTTGTGCTATAACCGCAGGTTCTACACAATTTTTCTATTTTTTTTCTTTGAGAAAATCCATTAAACATATTTTTTGCTCTATCACCATTTATTATAGATTCAAAATCTTTTTCAAAAATATTTCCAAGAGGAATATTGCCTTCACTATCTAAACAGCAAGGTACAACTGTCCCATCAACTAATATGCCCACATGACTTCTAATCCCATAACAAAAACCTCTATCACTTATTTCTTGTATATTTATATTAGGCCAACTAAATTTTTCTGCACCATTTATATAAATCCTATCAGAAATTTTAACTGAATTATTTTTATTTAATTTCTCTAGTAAATCACCATTATATGAAAATTCATTTTTAATAATATTTATAATATCCTCATTAAGGTTATTTTCTCCCTTTAATATACTACTGTTAAAATTCCATAACCTTAAGGCTGATATAATATTAGTATTGCTTTTTGCTTCCTTTACAAATGATATAATGTTATTTACATATTCATAAAAGTCTATTTCATTATCATTAGCTTCAAAACTATGAAGCGAAAAATTAATTTGTCTTAGAGCCTTTGATTCTAATAAAATGTTCTTTCTATTATTTATCAGTGTACCATTAGTTGTTAAATTAACCTTAAACCCCATTTTATAAGACAATTCTAAAAAATCACCTATATTATCATTTAAAAGAGGTTCTCCCATAAGATGAAAAAATATATAATCTGTATAAGGTTTAATTTCATATAATATTTTTTCAAATTCTTTTATATTCATAAATTTATATTTTCTTTTTGTTTTAGGGCAAAAATGACAATTTAAATTGCATATATTAGTTATTTCAATGTAGATTCTCTTATATTTTTTCATTACTAATTCCTTTTATTTAAATTCTTGCAAGTAATTCTTTTTTCTTTTCATTAAATTCATCTTCATTTATAGCTCCCATATCTTTTAATTTAGAAAGCTTTTCTATTTTAACAAATATATCTTCGCTAGATTCTTTGTTAAGATTAATCCAATCATCATTATTT
>JAAYQS010000061.1 GCA_012519155.1 Clostridiales bacterium | reverse complement strand
GGGAAATGTCTACGAAGATATGAAAAATGTAAATAAAGCTTATTTATGTTATGAACAAGCTTTGTATTTGTGCAAAGAAGAAGAAAATAAACAAGAAATTAGATATTCAATAAGTAATTTGATAGAAAATAATAATATAACTGTTAATAAGATATCATTTATTATTTTGACATATAATGAGCTAGAGTATACAAAAGTATGTATAGATAGTATAAGAAAATATAATAATCCAGATACATATGAAATAATTATAGTTGATAATAATTCCACAGACGGAACTGTGGAATGGATAAAAAATCAAAAAGATATAAAAGCAGTATTTAATGATGATAACAAAGGATTTCCAAAGGGATGTAATCAGGGTATATCTATTGCAAATAAAAATAATGATATAATGCTTTTAAATAATGATACTGTTCTTATGACGAATTCAATGTTTAATATGAGAATGGGGTTATATTCTAATGATAATATAGGAGCTACTGGTGCAGTAAGTAATAACGTAAGTAATTGCCAGATGATATCTGAAACTTTTGAAGATTTTGATGGATATTTGAAGTTTGCAAATAAAAATAATATACCTAATGAGATGCTCCATGAAGAAAGAGTAAAACTAGTAGGTTTTGCAATGCTAATTAAACGCGAAGTGTTGGAGAAGACAGGCTATTTAGATGAAAGATTTACTCCTGGAAATTTTGAAGATGATGATATATCATTAAGGATAATTATGGAGGGATATAAACTTTTATTGTGTAAGGATTCGTATATACATCATTTTGGAAGTGTATCTTTTAGAAATGTTAAAGGTGGATATAATGAGTTACTTGAAAAAAATAATAAGAAGTTTATAGATAAGTGGAACTTCTCAGCATATGAATCACAAAGGTTTTATAAAACAATTTATAAATACATAGCTGACAAGGATAACAATATATTGGAAATAAATGCTGGTGGGGGTAGTAATTTAGTTTCTATGAGAAATGAATTTAATAATAGAAACTACTATGCTTATGAAAAGAATCCAAATCTGATAGAAATGAATCGAAAATTAGGCATAAATTTAATAGAAGATTTAAACGAAGATAAATATCTTGGATTTTTTGATTTGATAATTTTGACAGAATATGAAATTATTCAAAATCGTGAATTAATGTATTCAATTAAAAAATTATTGAATGATGAAAATGGAACAGTAATTATTGTTTTAGATGCTTACAAAGAAGATAAAAATGCTTTCTTAAATTGTGAAGTAGAAAAATTTATAAAAGATTTTTCTAAGAATAATTATAAAATGGTAGATTATGAAGCACTTGGTAGTGAAGATGAAATTGCTATCTGTACAATTTTGTTTCAAAATATTACTGCAAATAATATAAAAAAAGAAGTATTTCAATTATTATCTCAAGGTAGAATTACCAAGGCCTTAAATTATCTGGTTATTTTAGAAAATACTAATATTTTCGATAATGTTGAGGCAATTAGAGAGGAATTAGAAGATGAATTTGAATTGATAAATAAAATAAAATTTTCTATACGAAGAATTGATGTAGATAAGCTTCAAGGTTATGAAATAAATGAAAATTCTGAAGTTATCCAAGAATTATTTAATGCTATTAGTGATAATAAAATAAGTGATGAATGTATAATAGGAATAATTAATGAAGATATAATTAATAAAAATTATGTACTTAATTATATGGCAATTGAATATTTTGCTAGAGAAGAGTTTGATAGAGTACTTCCATATTTACAGCAAGCTTTAATTATAGATAATGAAGACTTAGATACTATTTATAATATAGCATATGTATTAAATTGTTTTGGAGAAAAGGAAAAAGCATTAGAATATTTAGAAAGTGTTAAAGAAAAAAATGAAGAAATAAATAATCTTGTGATGGAAATAAATAGGAGATAAATGGGAGGAATATTATGAATAGGGAGAAATTTTGCTTTATAAGTTGTGTAAATAATGAGCAATATTATAAAGAATGCTTACATTATATAAATAAACTTAAGGTACCAGAAGGATATGAAATTGAAATTTTATCAATTGAAGATTCCAATAGCATTACATCAGGTTATAATGAAGCAATGAATTCTACTGATGCAAAATACAAAATTTATTTGCACCAAGATACATTTATAATAAATGAAAATTTTTTATATGATATGCTTTATATATTTGAACATAACAATGATATAGCAATGATAGGAGTAATGGGTAGTAAAGTAGTACCTGCAAATGCTATATGGTGGAAAAGTAAGCATAAATATGGAAAGGTATATGAAGGCACTTCAGGTGTATTAAGTGAACTTAAATATAATGACGTTGATAGGCGTTATGAAGAAGTAAAAATAATTGATGGACTTATAATGATAACACAATATGATTTACCTTGGAGAGAAGACATATTTGATGGATATCATTTTTATGACATTTCTCAAAGTATGGAATTTATTAAAAAAGGATATAAAGTTGTAATACCAAATCAAGATAAACCTTGGATAATACATGATTGTGGTTTGGCTAGAATTGGTGATTATGAATATTATCGACAAAAGTTTATTGATGAATATTATAAAGATGTATTGCCTCTTGTTAGTATTTTAATACCTACATATAATAGACCTGAGTATTTTAAACTTGCCTTAGAATCAGCTATCAATCAAACTTACAGAAATATTGAAATAATAGTAGGCGATGATAGTATTAACAATGAAACTGAAAAATTAATGGAGTATTATTTAGAAAAGTATAAAAATATTAGTTATTATCATAATAAAATAAACCTTGGACAGTTTGACAATGATTTAAAACTTATGGATATGGCTCGGGGTAGATATATAAATTTTCTTATGGATGATGATTTATTTGAAAAAGATAAAATAGAAAAGATGATTAATGTCTTTATTGATGATAAAAATAATAAAATTAGTTTAGTGTCATCTAATAGAAAATTAATTGATGGTAAAGGAAATTTTAAAACAAATTATATTTTAGATCAAACAGTAAGTTCAATATGTGATAATGTTTGGAATGGAAGAGAAATTACGGAATTAATTTTAAGTCAAAATAAAAATATAATTGGAGAACCTACTACAGTTTTATTTGATAAAACAAAATTGATTGAGAAATTTGGATATTATGATGGTCGAAAGTTTATTTGCAATGTAGATCAAGCGAGCTGGTTTACTTTGTTAAAAAATGGGGATGCAATTATATTATCTGACATATTAAGCTCTTTTAGAATTCATGATAGTCAACAATTAGAAAACAATAAAAATATAATTGGAGGAGTTATTGACTATGGATATTTTATATTAAATGCTAGAAAAAATAAATTATTTTTAGAAGATGAACAATATTTGATAGCAATAGGTACTTGTTTGGAATATGCTCGAAAAATAAATTCAACTTGTAAAGATGAGAATATTAATAAGATAATAAAAGAACTTACCAAGATAGAAATAGATATTAGAAAAAGGGTGCCTTTATTAAGTGTAGTAGTTAATTGTAGTGAAGAAAACATTGAAATTAATAATATTATTAATAACATTAAAATTAATATTTATAGTAACATAGAATGCATTTTTATAAGGAGAAATGATCAAAAAATAAATGGTATAGAGTCACAATATATTAATATTTATGATTATGTTGAATCAATTAATGAAAATGAGAATATAGATAGGGCTATGCATAATATCTCAGGGCAATATATTATGTATATTGATGATTCAAACTTAGAGTTAGTTAATGAAAATTCACAAGACATGATGAATTTTCATAAAAATAATGATATTGCAGTTACAATTAAGGGATTAAATATTGAAAATGATAAAGTTATTTGTGGTGAAGATTTACTTAGAAATATTACGTGCAATATTTCTGAAATGGTAAAAAGAAAGATACTTTATATAATAAATAAAAGCTATTATATAAATAAAATAGGAGCATATTTTGATAAAAAATTTATCTATAATAGAAATTTAGCAACTATTTGTAGTGCATTAAGAATTGGAAATGCAATTTGTTTTAGGTCAATAGAAAAAAATAATGTAATTTCTGATGATAATTTAATATCTTTGTATTTAGAAAGCTTATCGTTAATTAAAGCAATAAAGATTGATAAATATTTTATTAATGTAACAGATTATCAAAATGCAATTAAGCAGATATTTGATGAAGTGAATCTTATTATTAGTAAGAATAATTGGACACAATTAATTAGTGAAGTAGAAAAAATTAAAAATGAATATGAAGTAAATACAGGAAATATTAAATTCTATGATTATGGATATAATACTTGTATTCGTAGAGGATCTGAAATAGTATGCGAAGAAGCAATAAGTATAGGAAATGATACATTAATCAAGGAAGATTCAACCCTTATGGTTCCTTATTATAATTTTGAAGGAAAACCAAGGATAATTATTGGAGATAACTGCGATATTGGAAAGAGAATATTTATTTCTGCTGTAAATAAGGTTGAAATAGAAGATGAAGTAATAATTGCATCTAATGTTCATATTGCAGATCATAATCATGAATATAAATCTGTAGGTATTCCAATTAGAAGGCAGGGGGTAGATTCTTTTGAAAACGAAGTTAAAATTGGATTTGGAACTTGGATTGGAAATAATGTTGTAGTTGTTGGAAATGTAAAAATAGGAAGGGGATGTGTAATTGGTGCAAATAGCTTAGTTAATTGCGATATTCCTGACTATTGTGTAGTGGCTGGACAACCTGCTAAAGTTATAAAATATTTTAACATGAAAGAAGGCAAATGGGAAAAGGTAAATGACAAAGAACAATATGAAAAGTATTTACATAATTATAATAATTGCAAACCATTTTTAACTATAGGAATACCAACATATAATAGAGCTTTTTTCTTAGATAAATGTTTAAATAACATTTATAAGCAAATAGGTAATGATAAGTTAATAGAAGTACTAGTTCGTGATAATGCATCAGATGATGCTACATTTAATATTATAAAGAAATATAAAAATATATACACAAACATTAGATGTATTAAAAACAAGGAAAATGTAAATGTTGATATAAACATAAATAGCATTTTTGATGAGGCATTAGGAGAATATATAATTTCATGTGGAGATGATGATTATTATAATGGAACAATAATATATTCACTAATAAATGTATTAAGTGATAATAAGAACATTGATGTAGCTTGTTTATTACATAATACAGGACAACTAACCATTCAAAAAGGAAATGGAATTGACGCTTATGTAAATATAATATCATTTATGGATACATTAATTTCTTCAATTATTTTAAAGAAGGAAAAGTATGAAAAAATAAAAGATAAAAAGAAGTATATTAAATATAAATTAAATCAGGTTTACTTACAAATGGAAATATTAAAACATACAGACAGTGAGTTTGCTATATTAAGTGGAGATATTTTTAGAAAAGATTCTGGTCAACATAAGCATATAAATAAAGAATATAATTTTGCTAAAGTATTCATTAATAATTATTTGGAGATTTTGGAAACGTATGTAGGTAGTCAGCTCAGTGAAAAGGTATTTAGAGATGAAAAATTAAAATTATTAGATAATATGATTATTCCATGGGTGAAATCTATATGTGCTGGTAATGCTGATTTAATTATAGATAATTTATTTGATTTTTATAAAAAATATTATGTAAATGAAAAATATTATAATGAGAAATTAGATGTTTTAAAGGACATCGTAGAAACGAGTATGGGGGGAATTAGATGAAATTAGTTATTTTAGCAGGGGGTTATGGAAGTAGACTTGGTGAAATTACAAATACTATTCCAAAACCAATGGTTGACATAGGTGGGAAACCAATATTATGGCATATAATGAAGATATATTCTCATTATGGTATTAAAGAATTTGTTATTTGCTTAGGGTATAAGGCAAATGTTATTAAGGACTATTTTTTAAATTATAAGACTATTAGAAATGATTTTACATTAGACTTTAGTGACAGTAGTATAAAATTTCATACAAATTATGATGAAAAGGATTGGAAAATTACATTAGTAAATACAGGTCTTGATACACTTAAAGGTGGCAGACTAAAAAAATTGAAAAGTATTTAGAGGATGATGTTAATTTATTAACTTATGGTGATGGATTAGCAGATATAAATATATTAGATTTAATTGAATTTCATAAAAAGCAGAATAAGATAGTGACAATATCTGGTGTTAGGCCTCCAGCTAGATTTGGAGAATTAAAGGCAGATGGTAATGTTTTAACTTCCTTTGAAGAAAAAGCTCAGACATCTCATGGGTTAATTAATGGTGGCTATATGGTGTTTAATAAAGAATTATTAAATTATTTAACTGAGGATGATGATTGTGATTTAGAATTTGGTGTATTTGAAAAATTAGCTAAAGAAAGAAAAATAGCAATGTATAAACATGAGGGAAGATGGGCATGTATGGATAATGAAAGGGACATGCATAATCTAAATGAGATGTGGAAAAATAAAACAGCATTTTGGAAAATTTGGGATTAAGAAGAGAAGGAGAATTAATGAAAGTATCAGATTATATTGTAAGTTATTTGGTTAATAAAGGTATAACAGATGTGTTTGGATATCCAGGGGGAATGGTAACTCATTTAATGGACTCCTTTGAAAAAAGTAAGATTAATATGCATTTAAATTATCATGAACAGGCATCATCATTTTCAGCATGTGGTTATGCACAATGTTCAGATAAACCTGGAATAGCCTATGCAACAAGTGGACCAGGAGCAACAAATTTAATAACAGGAATTTGTAATACATATTTTGATTCTGTTCCAACAATATTTATTACTGGACAAGTTAATACTTTCGAAATGAAAGACAACTTAAAAATAAGACAACTAGGTTTTCAAGAAACTGATATTGTAACAATGGTGAAAAATACTACAAAGTATGCTGTATGTATAAAAAATAGTAATGATATAAAATATTATTTAGATAAGGCTTTTTATATTTCTATGAATGGTAGAAAAGGACCTGTTTTATTGGATATACCTATGGATATTCAACGGAGTGATATAGTACCAAGTGAATTACGTGGCTTTGAGATTCCATGCAAAGTAGACAAAAATGTAGATGAATTAAAAAAAAATATATATGCCAATTTAAAAAAAGCTAAAAGGCCTTGCATACTAATAGGTAATGGTATAAAACAAAACAATTTAGAAAATATAATTAACGAGATTTGTGGTGACTTAAAGATACCAGTTGTAAGTAGTATGTTGGGGTTTGATATTATAAAAAATGAAAAATACAATTATGGATTTATTGGTGCATATGGACACAGAAGTGCCAATTTCATTATATCTAAGTGTGATTTGCTTATAACATTGGGAACAAGACTTGACATAAGGCAAGTAGGAGCTAATAGAAAAAACTTTGCAATTAATGCTCAAATAATAAGAGTGGAAATTGATAGTAATGAATGTGAAAACAAAATAAATAAAGAATCTGTTTTTGAATTAGAAATTTATAATGCATTAATGGCAATTAAAGAGATTTGTAATAAACTTCCGGAGAATAATTACAAGCAGTGGCTTGAAGTATGTAATGAGATAAAATGCACATTAAAAGATAAAGATATTATGGATTACAATTTGTATATAGAAAGAATAAGTCATTTGATAAATGATGGAGCAATAATAACTACTGATGTGGGGCAAAATCAAGTTTGGGTAGCTCAATCTTTTAAAGTGAAATCTAAACAGAAAGTTTTGTTTTCTGGTGGTCATGGTGCTATGGGTTATTCATTGCCTGCTGCTATTGGTGCATATTATGCAACTAATAAAAATGTAATATGTTTTTGTGGTGATGGCGGATTTCAAATGAATATTCAGGAATTGCAGGTTATTGCTAGGGACAAATTGCCCATAAAAATTGTTGTTGTTAATAACAATTCATTAGGAATGATAAGACATTTTCAGGAAATGTATTTTGATAGAAGATATACTCAAACTGTTAATGATAATGGATATACAGTTCCAGATTTTTGTGCTATAGCAGCTGCCTATAAGATTAAGAATAGAAAAATTATGTCAATAAATGATATTGATAGTATAGATTTTAATGATGGTATTCCTGAACTGATAGAAATAATTTTTAATGATGATACATATGTTTATCCGAAATTAAGATATGGAAATCCCAATTCAGATCAAGAACCACTATTAGATAGAGAATTGTATAACTATCTAATGAAATTATAATAATGAAGGCTTGTGAAAAATGTGAAGAAGATAATAATAACTGGAGCAACAGGATTTATAGGAACAAGGTTAATTGAGAGATTAGCTTGCCATAACTATAAAATTTTTGCTGTTATAAGAGAAGAATCAACAAAAAAATATTATTACCTAAAAAAAAGAATATAGAAATTATTGAAATAAATATGGACAAGTACAATAATATTAAAAATGTAATTAATGAAGAGTGTGATATATTGTACCACCTGTCTTGGAATGGTGTAAGAGGAAATGATAGAAATGATTTAGAAAAACAAAATCTAAATTTAAAAAATTCTATTGACCTTGTAAAGTCATGTATTGATATGAATTGTAAAAAAAATATTATTGCAGGTTCTCAAGCAGAATATGGACAAACCAAAGGAATTTCTTTTATGGAAAACAATATTTTATGGCATTATAGAGATCCTCAGAATAATGAATATATTCAAGCTATAAAGGAATTGGAGGCAGAGAAAAATGAGAAATACTTTTATTAATGAAGTATATAATTTAGCTGGGAATGATGAATCTATATATTTAATGACAGGCGATTTGGGGTTTGGAGTTCTAGATAAATTTAAAAATGATTATCCTAATAGATTTATTAATGCAGGAATTTCAGAACAAAATATGACATCAATGGCAGCAGGAATGGCTGTTGAAGGCAAAAAAGTAGTTACATATTCAATAGGGAATTTTTCAACAATGAGATGTTTAGAACAGATTCGAAATGATGTAGCATATCATCAAGCTAATGTAAAGATAGTAGCAATTGGATGTGGATTTTCTTATGGTGCATTAGGTATGAGTCATCATTCAACTGAAGATATTGCAATAATGAGAGCTTTGCCTGGTATGACAATATTTTCACCGAGTGATTCTGTTGAAGCACGAGAAGTAGCTAAAAATATATTTAATGTAAATGGACCATGCTATATAAGATTAAGTAAGGGTGGAGAAAAGACTTATCATAATGAGGATTTTACTATGCAAATAGGACAAGCTTACAAATTAATAGATGGGGATGATACTGCTATTTTTGTAACAGGATCTATACTTGAAGAAGTTATTGAAGCCGTCAATAAATTAAATAATCTTGGAATTCACTGCTCTGTTTATACATTTCCTACCATAAAACCTATAAATGTCGAATGTGTTCAAGAGATATGTAAGAAATTTTCTACTATATTTACAGTTGAGGAACATAACATAATTGGTGGATTTGGTAGTGCTATATCTGAGATTATAGCTGAAAATTGTTATAATGTTAGGCAAGTAAGAATTGGTATAAATGATGTTTATGCTAGTGTGGTTGGTAATCAGAAATATTTAAGGGATTATTATAATATAAGTAGTAAATATATTGAATTAAGTATACAGAGAAATATAGATAGGATTAAAAGGTGATGAAATGATTAATCATATTGTAGAAGAGGATTTAAAATATATAATTAGTTCAGACTTACATTGGAATAAATTTAAGGATAAAACAATATTAATATCAGGCGCTAGTGGTTTAATTGGTTCATATTTATTATATACTTTTATATTTTTAAATGAATATAAAAATATGAATTGTAAGATAATTTGCATTGTTAGGAATAAGGAAAAATTTTGTGATAAATTTATGGAATATATAAATAAAGGATATATAGAATTAATTGTTCAAAATGTATCTGAACCATTAGAAATTGATAAAAAAATTCATTATATTATTCATGCTGCTAGTCAAGCTAGTCCTAAATTTTATAAAGTTGATCCTGTGGGAACAATTGATGCTAATGTCATTGGAACAAGAAATTTACTTGAATTAGCGAAGAAAAACAATGTTTTAGGTTTTTTATTTTTTAGTAGTAGTGAAGTTTATGGAGAAGTTGGTGAAAAAATACATAGTATATCAGAAAATGATTATGGGTATTTAGATCCAATTGAGGTAAGAAGTTGTTATGCAGAAAGTAAAAGGTTAGGAGAAAATATGTGTGTATCATGGGCTAATCAGTATAATGTTCAATGTAAAATTGTTAGACCATTTCATACATATGGACCTGGCATTAGATTTGATGATGGACATGTATTTTCTGATTTTGTAAATAACGTTGTTAATGGACAAGATATTATTATCAAAAGTACAGGAGAAGCAAAAAGAGCATTTTGCTATTTAGCTGATGCTATTTTAGGATTTATTATGGTTTTACTTAATGGGAAAATAGGTGAAGCATATAATGTTGGAAATGAAGAATGCGAAATAAGTATAAAGGATTTAGCTTATACATTAAGAGATTTATTTGAAGACAAGCATATTGATGTAATAATAAATGAATCAAAGTGTGATAAAAATTATTTAAAGAGTCCAGTAAAGTCGGCATTGCCAGAAACATTTAAAATTAGAGCATTGGGATGGAAACCTAGATATGGAATAAAGGAAGGATTTCGCAGAACTATATTAAGTTATTTTTAATAGAATTATAGGTGGTTTAATAATATGTGTAATAATTTAGTTAAATATCTAACACAAATAGATAATAACATTAAAATTGAGGAGAATGTTTGTCTAATTTTACAATTGGTAGTAGATAGGTTATGTGATGATGAAGATATTATTAATAATGTTGATAAGCACTGCGTACGAAAACTACAACTTTTAAACTTTATTGCTGTTAGCGCTATAAATAGTAAAGTATACGACATAGTTATCCCATTATTAAAAAGAGCATATGACATTGATAATAAAAATACAGAAACTAATTATAATATGGCATATGTGCTTCACATGTTTGGGGAAGATAAACTAGCATTAGATTATTTATTTAATATAGATTCTGATGAAGAAAGGGTTACTAAGTTAAAACTTGAAATACTTAATAATGCAAGTAGTCAAGAAAATAATAACTTAATATGTAATAATGAAGAAGATTCTGACTATTATATACATCCAAGCTGTGATGTTAGAGATATAGATAGAATGAAGATATCTTCTAAAGCAATAGTACAGGCAAATTGCTGGCTTGATATTGCATATGATAATCCAAATCACAAATATTTAATTGAAATTGGTGAAGGTAGTAATATAGGTAGAAGAAGTGAAATAAGTGCTGCAAATAAGATTGTAATAGGTAAAAATGTTCTTATTGCACCTAATGTTTTTATAGCAGATTGTAGTCATGAATATAGAGATATTAATACTCCTGTAATGTTTCAAGGACTTAGTGGAATAGATAATGAAGTACATATAGGAGATGGAAGCTGGATAGGAACTAATAGTGTAATATGTGGTAATATAACTATTGGTAAAAATTGCGTAGTAGGTTCCAATACAATTGTAAAGGGAAATATTCCTGATTATTCTATTGCAGTGGGAAATCCATCAAAAATTATAAAGATGTTTGATACCAAAGTGAATAAATGGATTAATATTAATAATAAAAGTGAAATTGATGAAATTCTTAAAAATAGAACACTAATATAAATTAAAACTTAAAAGTAGTAAAATAATTTTTATTTAAGGGGCTCATTATGGATTTAAGTATATATAAAAATAAAAAGGTTATTATAACAGGACATACAGGATTTAAAGGTACATGGCTTACTTTAATATTAAAAAAACTAGGAGCAGAGGTTCTTGGATATTCTCTAGAACCTAATACAAATCCAAGTTTATTTAATATATGTAATTTAAATAATGGAATAAAAAATTTTTATGGAGATATAAGAAATGATAAATTTCTGGAAGAAGTTATAAAAGAATTCAATCCAGATATTATATTTCACTTAGCAGCTCAACCTCTTGTGAGACTTTCGTATAAAAATCCAAAACTTACATATGAAACTAATGTAATAGGTACACTTAATATTTATGAAGCTGCAAGAAAGTGCTCAAATTTAAAAGCAATAGTATCTATTACCGCTGATAAATGTTATGAAAATAGAGAATGGGTTTATGGATATAGAGAAAATGATCCAATGGGAGGATATGATCCTTATAGTTCTAGTAAAGGTTGTGTTGAACTTTTATCTAACTCCTACAGAAAGAGTTTTTTTGAAAAAGAAGGTATATTGCTTGCCACATGTAGAGCAGGCAATGTAATTGGTGGTGGAGATTGGGCTGAAGATAGACTTATACCAGATTTTGTACGAGCAGTATCAAAGAATGAAAAAATTATTATAAGAAATCCATTAGCTACAAGACCTTGGCAGCATGTACTTGAACCATTAAGAGGATACTTAAGTATTGGATTAAAATTGTTAGAAGGTGATAAGGATTTTGCAGAAGGTTGGAATTTTAGACCTAATGATAGTGATATATTAAGCGTAAAAAATGTTTTAGATGAATCAATAAGAATATGGGGAAAGGGTAATTATGAATTAGATAAAAATGAAAATCCTCATGAAGCTATGAGTCTAAAACTTGACATAAGTAAGGCAAAAGCAAAATTGAAATGGAATCCTAAATATAATGTGCATGAAGCTATTAATGAAACAATAAATTGGTATAAAGAGTATTATAATGGTAATAAAAATATGAAAGAATATACAGAAAAACAGATTGAAAAGTATTTTGAAATAGAAGTTTAGAGGGATTAAAATGAGTGCAAAGGTATCAATTATTATTCCAGTATATAATGCATCAAAATATCTCAAGAAAATGATAGATTCATTATATATGCAGACGCTTAAGGAAATAGAATTTATATTTGTTGATGATGCATCAACAGATAATAGTCTTGATATTTTATATGAGGCAGAAAAGAGAGATAAAGAAAGAGTCATTATAGTTAAATTAGAAGAAAATAGTGGCCCTGGAATGGCTAGAAACATAGGACTTAAGTATGCAAGTGGAGAATATATAGGTTTTGCAGATAGTGATGATAAATTAGAAAAAAATATGTATGAATGTTTATATAATAAGGCTTATGAAAGTGATTATGATATAGTTGAATGTGGATATTATAGTGAGAGAAAGAAAAGGGATATGATGCTACTTAATGAAAGTTATGAAGGCAATATATCTTTTGATAATAGAGTAAAAATGATTATGGCTTGCGGATTTTTGTGGACTAAAATTTACAAAAGAAAATTAATTATTGATTCACAGATTGAATTTATACCTGATATACCTTTTGAAGATGTTGATTTTTTATCAAGGATATATTTAAGAGCTGATAGCATTGGTGTAGTAAATAAATCGCTATATTATTATAGAGATAATAAAAATTCATTTTCACATACTAGAAATAATAAGGGATTTATAGAAGTTAATAAAAGGTTTTCGGAAATATATATAAAGCATATGAAAAATGATGGTGTATATGATATTTTAAAGCCTGTAATTGACTATGTAATTATGGAGGTATGGTTTGATTTATTTAAATCTATGATTATAGCTAATGATAATATAACATATAAGGAGCTTAATATTATTGATGTCAATTTAAAAAAATATGTAAATGACTATAAAGATAATATTTTTTTTAAGGAAAAATGTAAAAATGATTGTATAAGAAATGCATTTTTAATAAATGCTGAAGATTCAAACAGAGCATTATATTCATTGACAAAATAAAAAAGGTAGTTTGGGGGAATTTTATGAGATTAAGTATAGCTATGATTGTAAAAAATGAAGAGAAATATCTTGAACAATGTTTATTATCTACAGAGAAATTAAAAAATAAAATAGATTATGAGTTAATTATTATAGATACAGGTAGTACAGATAATACTATGAGTATAGCAAGGAAATTTACAGATAATGTTTATGAAGAAAAGTGGAATGATAATTTTTCTTATATGAGGAATTTAAGTATAGGTTATTGCAAGGGTGATTGGATTCTTATATTAGATGCTGATGAAATCTTACAAAATCCCGATGAATTAATAAGGATACTTCAAAGTGATGATATAGATAATTATAATTCTATTGGTATATATCAAAAGAATTTACTAAATGGTATGGATCTAGAGGATTATTCAATTACAAATGTTTTTAGATTATTAAAACGAAGTGATAAGTTTAAATTTGAAGGTACTATTCATGAACAGCCTAATATAATTTATCCTAGAAAAGAATCTAATATTACACTTCTTCATTATGGTTATAATAAAAGTAGTTTTGAAAAGATTACATATAGGAATGAAAGAAATAAAAAGCTTTTATTAAAAGAGTTGCAAGAAGGAAATATGGATAAAGTATATGTATTGTTTCAACTTTGTAGAACCTTTTTAATTGAAAGTGACAAAAGTAAAGCATTTAGATATATTAATAGAGCATATAATACAGACAAGTGTGTTGAAACTCATTGTCACTTGTCAGTGTATAAACAGCTTGCAACACAATTATTTTATAATGGAGAATATAGAAGGTGTATTGATGTATTTAATGAGATAAAAGAGTATTTTATTGAAGATCTTGATTACTATTATTTTTGTTCAATGTCATATTTTAGATTAGGTATTTACCATGAATCAGAAAAATTATTTAATGAATATTTTAAACTTTATGATAGAAAAAAACAGGGAAAATCATTTATTTCTATGAGTGGAGAGGATTCAATAAAGTGCATTGATGGTACAAAAGTTAATTTTGCAAAATGCTTATTTAAACAAAAAAAATACAATGATGTTATAAATGTATATGAATCTTTTAGTAATGATATTGCAAAAGAAAAGTTTGCAAAAGAATATATATATTCAAGCATAGTATTACATAAGTATGATTTTTTAAATGATTATCTTATAACTAATTATAACGATGTAAAAATGAATCAAGTGGCACATGTTTTGGACGATCTATATGGTGAAGATTTTAATTTGCAGGAATTATTAGGAGTTAATGAGTATATTGATAAGTATATAAGTATAGTATATTTAGATGATAATAAATATGATTTAAAAGAATTTGATTTTGGTGAATATTACTTATGGAAAGGAAGAATAATTCTAAAAAGCATTTTAGTAGATGGGAATAACTTGTCATATTTAGAAGGATTAAGTATCAATGATTCGTATAGGTATATAAATTATGTAAATAATAATTATAATACTATTAATACTTTATTAGCTTATGTAAATGAAAATTATTTATCATTATATAATTCGAAGAGAAATCTTGTATATGCAATACAAAAAGTATTGCTTTACAATCAATTGGTGGTTGGTGATAAATATGACAAACTTATAAAACAAAGTTTTGTAAGCAATTACATTTTGCTTAATAATTTTATTCATAGTAGTAATTATATAAACGAAAATATGGATTTTGTAGAGCAGATGTTAGATAATTATAGTGCTTTATGGATAGATATATATAGAATTCTTAAAAATATCAACGTCTCAGATTCTATATCCATGATTAAAAAATCATTAAAATGTAATCCAAGGAATACAAGAATTGTTGAATATTTTATAAGTGATAAGATAGTAAATTCAAATAATTCACTAATTCAAAATGAAGAACTTAATACTCAAAAAAATAAAATCATTAAAGTTGTGGAAGATATGGTTTCTGATAATGAAATTATTAAAGCATTTGAAATAATAGACGAATTATTTAATATGTATCCATATGATAGTGATATTTTATTAATTAGAGGTGTGATATTATATTTATTACACAGAAGCGATGAAGCACTAATTAACTTGTCTTTATCATACATTTTATTAGAAGATAAATTTGAAGCAGCATATAATATTGCTATGATATTGGAAGATATTGGGCAAATAGAAGCTTCTATTGAATATTATAATAAGTCATATGAAATGTGCAAAGATGAAGAATTAAAAAAAGATATTAAATTAAAAATAGAGACATTAAGATAATATTTATATACAAATGTTAAGAAATTAGGAGAAGTTATGAAAGATTATAGAAAAGAAATAATTAAGTTATCAAAAGAATATTATAAAGATAAAAAAAGAAAACAATAGTACCAGGAAAAGACTATATAGCAGCATCAGGTAAATGCATGGATGAAGATGATTTAGGAAATTTAATAGATGCATCCTTAGATATGTGGCTTACAACAGGAAGATATGGTGACAAATTTGAAGAGGAATTTGCAAAATTCTTAGGTATTAAACATTGTGCTCTTGTAAATTCAGGATCATCAGCTAATCTTGTTGCAATGACCGCACTTACATCTCATAAGCTTGGTGATAAAAGACTTAAAGCAGGAGATGAAGTTATAACTGTTGCAGCAGGATTTCCTACTACAGTTGCCCCAATAATACAAAATGGATTAGTGCCAGTATTTATAGATGTCAAATTAGGTACATATGGATTTGATGAAAATATATTAGAAAAGGCAATATCGCAAAAGACAAAAGCTATTTTTATGGCTCATACCCTAGGAAATCCATTTAACTTGGCTAAAGTAATGGAAGTAGCACAAAAATATAATTTATGGGTAATAGAAGATAATTGTGATGCACTTGGAGCAAAATATGACAATAAATATACTGGAAATTTTGGACATATTTCTACATATAGTTTTTATCCTGCACATCATATTACAATGGGTGAAGGTGGTGCTGTAGCTACAAATGATCCAAAGCTCTATAATATTATAAAATCTATTAGAGATTGGGGTAGGGATTGTATTTGCCCTCCAGGCCATGATAATGTATGCAAACATAGATTTAGTCAAAAACATGGAGATTTGCCACTTGGTTATGATCATAAGTATGTATATTCACATTTAGGATATAATCTTAAGGTAACAGATACGCAAGCAGCCCTTGGTGTTTCACAACTTAAAAAACTACAAGGTTTTATAGAAAAGAGAATAGATAATTATAAAAAGCTTTATAATGAGTTAAAAGTATTAAATGATTATTTTATATTGCCTGAACCAGAAGAAAATAGCCAGCCAAGTTGGTTTGGTTTTCCTATTACAGTAAGAGAAAATAATAAATTTACTAGAAACGACATAACAAAATATTTAGAAGAAAACAAAATTGGTACAAGACTTCTTTTTGCAGGAAATCTAATAAAACAACCTGTTTTTACAGAAAGTAATTATGAATATAGAGTTGTAGGAGATTTGAAAAATACTGATACTATTATGAATAATACATTTTGGATAGGTGTATGGCCAGGCATAGATGAAAAATGTATAAAATATGTATCTGATATTATGGTAGAATTTGTTGATAAACATGTATAGACAATTCATATAAAGTTATATTGAAAAGAGGAAAGTTAATTGAAAGAAAAAGAGATGATACTAAAAAAAATTCAAAATACTATTTTATCAGGTGATTTACTAAATGGTAAGATATTAATTGATCAATATCAAAAAAATATCGGAATAAATGATGAAACAAAAAACATGGAAGCAATTATTAATTTTTATGACGGAAATACTAATGAAGCTTTAAAAAATATAAGGGAAGGACTTAAATATAATCGTTTAAATGATGATCTGTATTGTTCTATGGGTAATGTTTATGAAGCATTGGGTGAATATAATAGAGCTTATCTTTGTTATGAAAATGCTATTTATTGTTGTGAAGATTCTAAAAAGAAAAATATTATTATGGAAAATATCAATTCATTAAAAAACAATATGAAGGTAACTGTTAATAATATTTCTATAATTATACGTACACATAATAATCTTGAATATACTAAACAATGTATAGATTGTTTAAAAAGATACAATAGCAGCAATACTTATGAAATAGTTGTAGTAGATAATAATTCTAGTGATGGTACTGTAAATTGGCTTAAAAGTCAAGTGGATTTAAAAGTTATTTATAGTGATGAGAAAGAAAGCATTGGTAAACAATATAATGCTGCAATTAATGCTTGTGAAAAGGAAAACGATATTTTACTATTGCGTAATGATACTAATATTTTAGATAATACAATATTTAATTTAAGGATGGGGATTTATTCTAGTGATAAAGTTGGTGCAACTGGAGCCATAAGTAATAATATTTATAATCAAAAGATATTAGAAAATTATGAAGATATAGGAGAATATATTAAGTACTCATTAAGAAATAATATATCAGATGATTCTAAATATGAAAAACGAATCAAGCTTTCTGGATTTGCAATGCTTATAAAGAGAAAAGTATTTAATGAAATAGGATTATTTGATGAAAGATTTGTATACGGTAATTATATATATGATGATATAAGTTTTAGAATTATAAAATCGGGTTATGAAAATTTATTATGTAAAGATAGTTTTGCATTTAATTATGGTGTTAATTCATCAAATTGTGATGCTGATCATCAAAGGAAATTATTAGAAAACGATGAGAGGTTCAAGGAAAAATGGGGATTTTCTCCATTGTATTCCACTTTTATAAGACATGAGATTATATCAATGATTGAGGAAAATCAAGATAAAAATATTAGGGTACTTGAGGTTGGATGTGCTTGCGGTGCTACTCTTCTTCAAATTAAGAATAAGTATAAAAATGCGGAAATATTTGGTATTGAGATAAATGAGAAGGCCTCTGAGATTGCAAAATGTTTTTGTGATATAAGGGCAGAAAATATAGAAAGTATACATTTAAGCTATGAAGAGGGATATTTTGATTATATTATATTTGCAGATGTACTGGAACATTTATATAATCCAAATCTTGTAATACGAAATATGAAAAAGTATCTAAAAAAGGAAGGAAAAATTATAGCAAGCATTCCTAATGTTATGCATTATTCTGTAGTTATGAATTTAATTAATGGTAATTGGCATTATGAGGATTCTGGAATTTTAGATAAAACTCATGTGAAATTTTTTACATTAAAAGAAATTCAAAATATGTTCGCTAATGAAGGATATAATATTGAATTGATAAATGGTAAAAACATCGGAGTGACAGAGGAAGGATATAAATTTATTGAGAAAATAAAAGAAATATCACCTCAATCGCCTATTGAGCAATTTTCAATTTATCAATATATAATTAGCGCAAAAATAAATTAATATATTAAATAAAAAAACGTAAACGTAAAAGAGAATTCACGCCTATATAAATTATAATCCTCCTGGTAGAATCAAGTAAACAATGATTTTACCAGGAGGATTTTTATGTATAAAAAATTAAATAATGCAGCTTTGGGGAAGCTATTAACAAATACTATTCTGATAATCAAGAATTAACAATAAAGGATTATTGCTCTGAAAATAATCTTAATAAAAGTCAATGGAGCTAGATACTTTTGCTGTACATATATATAATACTATACAGCTTTTTTTAATATGATTTAATGATATTTTTTAATTCAAGCTATTAAGTTATTGAAATGTCGAAACGATAATATTAATGTCGAAATAATATTTAATGAGGTGGAACATTGGAACAAGGAAATGCAAAAATTACATTAACTAAGAAAACTATAATTATATCAATAATTACATTAATAGCTATTATTGCTTTGGCCATTTGTGGAACAGTATTTTTCCTTAAGAATAGCAATTCGAATAAAATAAAAAAGGAATCTAATGTAGTTACTAATGAAAAAACTAGTACTTCTTTTAGTGATATGCAAGCAAAAACTAATGCAAGCAAAATAGGAGTTAAAATTAATAAAAATATCGTATTTAATTCAGGTAATTCGACTGGTAATATTCTTCTTGAAAATACATCAAGTAATAAAAATAGTTTTATTATAAGATTATGTGTTGAGGAAACTGGAGAAGAGATATATAAATCAGAACTTATTGAATACGGTACAAGAATTGATGAAATTAATTTAGATAAGCCTTTAGAAAAAGGTAAATATAATGTAGTAGCATATCTTACTGCATATGATAGTGCTGGAGATATAAAGGGTACTTCAGGACTTAATGTTACAGTTAATATTTTAAACTAATAATAAAGCTTTATACTAGCCTAAAAGTTTTAAATTAATATATTAATTTCACATTTACTAAAGAAAAAACTAAGTATATAAAGGCAGAGATAAAAATGAAAAAGACAAAAAAATTATTAGCATTAATAATGACTATGGGTATGGTACTTGGAAATGGAGTACTAGCTTCAGCAGAATCTAATGATGGAACAAGTGGAACAGAAGTAACTGGAACAGGTTCTACTGATCCAGCTATAATTAATGTTGAAATTCCAACATCTTTTGATTTTAAGGTAGATCCATTTAATATAGGAAAAAATGGAACAGTATATTCTTCAGCAATGACTATAGAAAATAAAAGTAACGTCCCAGTAGAAATTCAAATGACTAAGCTTAAGGGAGAAGTTGCTGGTGATGAGGCTGCTACTTTAGCAAGTGCACCGATTTTAGCAGATTCAACAGATAAAGAAGCTTTTTTATGGGTTGGACCAGTTTTGGTAACTTTAGATAAAAGTTCTGGAGATATAACTACTGTAAAGCCATCACTTTATGATGCTAAAAAATATGCAGATAATATAGTAAGTGATTCTGAAAGTGATAAGACAATAAGTCTTGGAACACTTCTTGAAGCAACTTACAATGAAGGTTCTTATGTGTCAACTAATCAAACAAGAGGTAAAATGTATATAGGTGTAAATGGTTCTGCTAACACTAATTCATCTACAGCTTGGGCTGACGATGATAAAATATCAGTTACTGCAACATTTAATGTGATTCCAAAAGCAGTAGGAACTGTAAAATAATTTTTAAACTTTTTTAGGCTAGATAATAATAAATAATAAATAATAAATTATTAATAATTAAGGTGCAATTTGACTTGTGTTAAATTGTACCTTTTTATATATGTATATTTATTAGTAAATCAAAAAATGTAAATATTATATAAAGTATTTAAAATATATAACGATAAATAAGTAACATTAAATTTAGGAAAATAAATTTATATTATAGATAGGAGTGATAATAGATGCGATTATGTCATAATATGAATGCAGTTAAGGCGTATAATGCATACAATAAAAATCTTACTGCAAATAGGTCAGCAAGTAAGAAAATTTCTACTGGACTTAAGATTAATTCAGCAAAAGACAATGCGGCAAAAATTGGTCAGCTTAATCAAATGAATATTCAACTTACAAGTATGCAATCAGCAGAAAGAAATGTTCAAGATGGTGCGTCAATGTTACAAGTTGCTGATGGAGCACTTCAAGAAGTCAACAATATATTATCAAGACTTAAAGAACTTACAGTAAGTGCAAATGATGGAGCTAAATCTTCTGATGATTTAAAAATAATACAAGATGAAATTGAACAGTTAAAATGTAACATAAATGATATAGCAAGAGATACAGAATTTAATGGAGTTAAACTTCTAGGAGCTGATGGAGTAGATAATCCTTATGAAAAATATATAACAGTAGGTGCAATAGCTGGAGATAGGGATTTGGTTAAATTTTACAACACCTCCTGTGATAGTTTAGGTACTAGTACGTTAAAAATTAGTGACATTGATTTTTGCGATGCAAGTAAAAATAAAAATAATTTTATAAATATTGTAGATGGTGCAATAGATACAATTAATCAAATAAGAGGAGAAATTGGAGCAAAATCTAATGTGTATAATAATTTAGTTGACATATCACAAGAAAATCAACAATTAATTTCTTCTGCAAGCAGTAGAATTGGAGATGCTGATATGGCAGTTGAAGCATTAGAAATATCAAGAACAGAACTTTTAGTTAATGCAGGAATTGCACTTATTGGTCAAAGTAACCAATTGCCTCTTGATTGTCTTCAAATACTACAAAGTGCTAGGAGATAATTAGAAGTAGTAATATGATAAACTATGCTATAATATTTAATTTAGAAATAAATATATTTTAAAGTAGTTTGCAAATGGTTGCAAACTATTTTTATTAAATTAAGAAAGTTAACAATTAGTTAAATTTTTAGTGATTTATCTATTAAAAAAATTTTTTTTGTTATAATTATACATATTATATCATTGTTGAAAGGTAAGTAATTATAGGTGTATATATGAATGTATCTGATATTATTAATGAGATAAATATTTTAGTAGGCATGTCAAAATATGATGAGGCATTAGAAAAAATACAAATTTTAAAGGATAGTCAAGAAATATCTGAAGATATTTATTATGAAGAAGCTCTTATATATATTAATCTAAAAATGTATGACAAGGCATTAAGCATATGTAGGTTGGGACTTCAATTTAATACCCAAAGTTCAAAATTTTATTCTTTACTTGGTATTATATTTGATAATAAAAAAAATAAAAATATGGCGTGTATATGCTATGAAGAAGCAGCAAAGCTCTGTAAAAAAAATAAAGATAATATAGGGCTTCTTAAAAATCTTGAAAGTATTAATTTATTAAATGCTGATGTGAAAAAACTATCCATTATCATATTTGCTGACAATAATTATGAATGTACAAAAATATGTTTAGATAGTATTAACAAATTCACTTATGACATTACCCAAATAATAATTATTGACTATAATTCTAAAGATGGAAGGTTCTCTACCTTTGAATGTGAAGAAAACGTTTCAGTGATTTCTGTAAATGATAAAGGAAGGCTTGCAGCATATAATGAGGCACTTATGAAAGTTGGATATGATAGGGACTTAATTATTGTTGATAGCAGGACAATACTTATGCCAAATACAATATTCACCCTTAGAATGGCATTGTATGAAAATGATTCCATAATAGCTACATCTTCAGTAAGTAATAATGGAGATGATAATCAATATATAGACATTTCTTGTACAAATTTTAATAAATATGCAGATTTTGCATCAAAAAATAATATTATTAATACAGAGTTACATACTGAATCAAAAAAGGTTAATATGTTTTGTACAATGCTTAAATGTGATTTTTTGTTAAGTATAGGGCTTTTTAGTGAAAAATATATTGAAGTAAAGGATAATAATATTTATTTTAAAACAAATAATGAGGAAGAAAAAAGTATAATATGTAAAGATAGTTTTACATATAGAATTTTATAAAAAAGGAGAAAGCTTATGGATATAGCAGCATTATCATATATAAATTACAAAAAAAGTAAAATTTGTTGATAAAATGTGAATAAAATACTAAAACTAAAAAATAGACACAATGTGCTTAAGATAAACAAAATCAATGGTTTTACTTACATATAAAATGTATATAAATTGTTAATTTTAAAAACTAATAGAAAATTTAAATAAAATATATCTTATAATAAATATATATGATGATAAAACAATAGGCATAAAAATATAATGACGTAAAAAAATGTAATTACAGATATAATATCATCTATAGTATAAAAGGAGTGGGGAATAATGCCAATACAAAGTATCATTGATTCATCTGGTACATATGATTTGCTAAAAGAAGGAATAAAGGCATCTACAGTTAGGGCAAAAGCAATATCAAATAACATAGCTAATGTTAATACAAAAAATTATAAGGCTTTTAATGTTGTTTTTGAAGATAATATTAATGGAACAAATGCAAGTAAATTAAGTATGAAAAGAACAAATGAAAAACACATGGATAATGGTAATGATCCAGGCAAGAGAATAACTGTTGAGAGAGATGAGGGTACAAGCATGCGAAATGATGGCAATAACGTTGATTTAGATATTGAAAAAGTAAATCAAGCAGCAAATACTATGAAATATAATGCTTTGGTTCAGCAGGCGAGTAATAAAATTAGTATGACTAAATATGTAATTAGTGGAGGTAATTAATAATGAATGCTTTTACATCAATGAGAATTAGTGCAAGTGGAATGTCAGCTGAGAGGCTAAGAATGGATACAATAACTTCAAATATGGCAAATGCAGAAACTACAAGGACAGATGAAGGTGGTCCATATAAAAGAAAGGTAGCAGTATTTAAGGAATGTTACGATGTAGCTAGAAATCCTAATGGAGTTAAGGCTGTGGCTATAGAAGATGATAAATCAGAACTTAGAAAAGTATATGATCCAACAAATCCAGATGCTGATGATAATGGATATGTAACATACCCTAATGTGAATGTGTTAAACGAAATGGCAGATATGATAGTTTCAACTAGAGCTTATGAAGCAAATGTTGATACTTTAACTGCTAATAAGAGTATGTTTACAAAAGCATTAGAAATAGGAAAATAAAAAATGTTTAATAGTTATTAAATTTTACAAAATACGTTAAAGAATTAACAAATAGATAGGAGTTGAAAAAAATGAAAGTAAATCCATACGCTCCAAGCGAAAAGGTTTTTGAAAATGCATTTGGAAGTGTTTTAGATACTTCAAATGCAAAAAGTATCAATAATATAAATAGTACTAATGAAAATGATAATAGTGTAAAAAATACATCCTTTGCAGATGTTTTAAAAAGTTCTTTAGATGATATTAATAGTCAACAGATTAAAGCAGATAACTTAAATGATAGTTTTACAAAGGGAGAAGAGGGTGTTGACATAACTGATGTTATGCTTGCAACAGCAGAAGCTAACACATCACTTCAATATGCAGTTCAAATAAGAAATAAACTTGTTGATGCATATCAAGAAATAATAAAGATGCAGATATAATTCAAGTAGGGAGTGCAATAGAAAATGAATAAACTTTCAGAAAGTTTAAAGAAAATTTGGGATAAGTTTAAGAGTTTTGGTAAAGCTATCAAAATTGCAATAATCGTTGCAATAATTGCAATTATAGCTGCTATAGTAAGTGTTATTGTGTTGAAAAATTCCAATAAATATGAAGTTCTATTTTCAGACTTAGAAGCAACAGATGCACAAAGTGTTATTGCACAGCTAAATGCTGATAAGGTTGATATGAAAATACAAGGAAATTCTATATTAGTAGATAAAAGTAAGGTTGATGAACTTAGAATGGAACTGGCACCTACACTTAATTCAGGTAGCACAGGCTATGAGCTTATGGATAGTGGAAGTTCTTTTGGTATGACCGATGATGAATTTAACATAAAAAAATTAAGAATGCTTCAAGGAGAACTTGAAAAATCTATAAAATCGTTAGAACCAGTAGAAACTTGTAAGGTTTTAATATCACCATCAGAGGATTCTGTTTTCATGAAAGAATCTAAAGAAGGTTCTGCAACAGTAACATTAAAGGTAAAAACAGGATATAATGTTTCTGATGATCAGGTAAAGGCTATTGTAGCATTAGTTTCTAGAAGTACTTCAAATATTCCAGAAAAGAATGTAGAAGTAATTGATACAAATATGAATTTACTTACAAGTAAGCTTAATCTAGGAGATAGCGATAATGGTTCAGTAAGTTCTGAAAGTGTTAAAGATCACAAAGATGCAGAAAGTTCGTATGAAAGTAAACTTCAAGAAAATATAGTAAATCTTTTAGAACCTATAGTAGGAAAAGGAAAGGTTACAGCAAAAGTTAATGTGGATCTTGATTATGATTCCAAAAAAGTTACAGATACTCAAATTGATCCAACAAAAGCATTAATAAGTCAAGACATAAAAAAAGAATACAATAAAGATAATGGCAATAGTACAAGTGAAAGTCCTGTGGATAATAATATGAGTAATACTATTGAAGGAGATTCCCAAGGTGCTACTTCAGGTAGTGAAGAACAAACTTCAAATTATGACCACAGTAAAACTATAACAGAAGTAATACCTGCTGCAGGAGAAGTAAGAAGACTTACTGCTTCAGTTATGGTAGATGGTAATTTAGATTCAGATACTCAGGAAGCTTTTGAAAATGCTATTAAAGCTGCTATTGGTTTTGATAGTAATAGAAATGATGAACTTTCAGTAATTGGAATGAATTATGATACAGCATTAGATGAACAAAAGCAAGAACAGGTTAAAGCTTTAAATGATCAAATAGCTGCAGAAAAAAGAAATCAAATAATTAAATATGCAATAATAGGTGGAATTATTTTAGCTGTTATTATTGCAATAGTAATAGTTCTTGTAAAACGTAAGAAAAGAGAAGAAGAAAAACTTCTTGATGTTATGATAAATGATAATTTACCTGAAGTTGAACCAGTAAATTATGATCCTATAGATTTTTCTGTAAATGAAGAAAAAACTATGAAGGAAGAAGAAATTAAGAAGTATGCTAAGGATAAGCCTGAACAGGTTGCAGAAATTGTAAAATCTTGGCTAAGTGAAAATGAGGGGTGATGAATTTGGCTAAAGATAGTGGAAAACAAAAATTAACTGGAGTTCAAAAGGCTGCAATATTATTTATAACCCTTGGGCCAGAAGCATCAGCTGGAATACTTAAAAAGCTTCCAGAAAGTGAGATTCAAAAAATAACATATGAAATAGCTAATATAAATTCAGTTAATTCAGAACAAAGAGATGGAATACTAGAAGAATTCCTTCAAATGAATAAAGCAAAGGACTTTATAATAGAAGGAGGCATGGATTATGCTCAGGAGCTTTTATCAAAAGCTTTAGGAAGCCAAAGAGCTAAAGAGATAATGGAAAAGGTTACTGAAGCTACTCAGCAGTATAGACCTTTTGCCATAGCAAGAAAAGCTGATCCAAGCCAGCTTCTAAATGTTATTACATATGAGCAACCTCAAACTATAGCATTAATTCTTTGTTATCTTCAGCCTGATAAGGCTGCTCAGGTAATGGCAGAACTTAGTGAAGAGGTTCAAAGTGAAGTTGCATATAGAATTGCCACAATGAACAATACATCTCCAATGGTTATAAAAGAAATAGAAAAAGTTTTAGAAAGTAAACTTTCTTCAGTAGTAAGAACTGAAATGACACAAATTGGTGGTGTTGAAACACTTGTTGGAATATTAAACCAAGTTGATAGAACAACTGAGAAAAATATTACAGAAAGTCTTGAAAGAGAAAATGCAGATCTTGCAGATAAGGTTAAAAGCTCTATGTTCGTATTTGAAGATATTATCACTCTTGATGATGTATCTATTCAAAGAGTTCTTAGAGAAGTTGATGCAAAAGAACTTGCTCTTGCACTTAAGGGATGTTCTGAAGAGGTTACTGAATCTATTTACAGAAACCAATCAAAGAGAGCTGCTGCTTCATTAAAGGAAGATATGGAGTTCTTAGGACCAGTAAGATTAATGGATGTAGAAAAATCTCAACAAAAGATTGTTGGTATCATAAGAAGACTAGACGAAGCTGGAGAAATTATAATTTCAAGAGGTGGAGAAGATGCAATCATCGTTTAGTGTTATTAAAGAAAACAGAGCTCAAAAAGGCAGCGTAAAAGAAATATCTACTAATTATGAAGTAAAGATAGATAATAAGGATACTAAAAAAGTTATATCAGAAGAAACTGGAGTTACTTATGAAGAGGCAAAAAGATACATTGAAAGTTATGAAAAAATAGGAAAATCAATTATAGAAGATGCTTCAAGAAAGAAAGACAAATGTATACAGGAAGCTTATGAAAAAGCTTCTCTTATTGAAAAAGAAGCCTATGAAAAAGGATATAGCCAGGGACAAAAAAATGGTTATGATGATGGGAAAAAAGAAGCATTAGATGAAGCTAGAGAAGAAGCAGACAAAATTATTAATGATGCAGAAAATGTTTTGTTAAATGCTAAAAAAGATTATTCTGATTATTTAGATAGTAAAAGTGAAGATATTTTAAATCTTGTAATTGAAGTTGCAAGACAAGTTTTAAAACGTGATATAAGTGAAAATATAGATATATCTAAAATGGTGGAAGAAGCATTAAAACTTTCAAAAGATGAAGAAAATTTAATAATAAAATGTAATCCAGTTTATGTGGATGAACTTAAAAAGAATATAGACATTTGGAAACCATCTTATAATATTAAAGAATCAATTTTTGTTCTTCCAGTGGACAGCATGGAAAAAGGAGAAGCTATTATAGAAAAAGATAGTGGAGTAATTAAAGTTTCAATAGATACAGGACTTGAAAAAATAAAAAATGCATTATTTAATTAATTTTTAATGAATAAAAGGGGTGGGGTTTTTGAATTTAGATTTTAATGCTCTTACAGAAAAAGTAAGAAGAACCTCTACAATTTATTCAGAAGGTGTAGTAAAAAAGGTAATAGGATTAACAGTAGAGGTAAAGGGAATTAAAGCCTTTGTTGGTGAACTTTGCATTATTTATACAAAAGATTATAAAGAAGTTAAATGTGAAGTGGTAGGCTTTAGAGATGATTATGTAATTTTAATGCCTCTTGGACCCCTTCAAGGTATATCTTGTGGTTGCAGAGTTGTAGCACAAAATAAGCCTCTTGTTGTAAAGTGTTCAGATAAACTTTTAGGTAAAATTTTAGATGGTCTTGGAAATGAACTTTCAAAGGATAATGTGGAGGAAGATGATGATTCTGTAGAACTTGCAAGTAAAAATTATCCTCTTGAAAGTTCACCACCAGATCCATTAAAAAGAAGGCGAATAGATACTATAATGCCAACTGGAGTAAGATCTATAGATGGTTTTATAACAGTAGGTGAAGGACAAAGAATTGGTATATTTGCAGGTAGTGGTGTTGGTAAAAGTACTACTCTTGGAATGATTGCAAGAGAAGCAAAGGCTGATGTTAACGTAATTGGTCTTATTGGAGAAAGAGGAAGAGAGGTTCTTGAATTTATTGAAAAGGATTTAGGACCGGAAGGTATGAAAAAATCTGTTGTTGTTTGTGCAACTTCTGATAAACCAGCCCTTATAAGACTTAAAGGAGCACTTACTGCTACAGCTATTGCTGAATATTTTAGAGATCAAGGGAAAAAAGTAATACTTATGATGGATTCTGTAACAAGATTTGCCATGGCTCAAAGAGAAATTGGACTTGCAATAGGTGAACCACCAGCAACAAAAGGTTATACTCCTTCTGTTTATGCAAAGCTTCCAGAACTTATGGAAAGGTCAGGAACATCAGATAAGGGATCAATTACAGCTTTTTATACTGTTTTAGTTGATGGCGATGATTTTAATGAACCAATAGCAGATGCTGTAAGAGGTATACTTGATGGACATATAGTTTTATCAAGATCTCTTGCTCATAAAAATCATTATCCTGCAGTAGATGTTTTAAATAGTGTCAGCAGGCTTATGTCTGGTATTGCATCACCTGAACATAAAAAGGCAGCTTCAATAGCTAGAGATCTTATGGCTACATATAAAGATTCAGAAGATCTTATAAATATAGGTGCTTATGTTAAAGGAAGTAGCAAAAAAATAGATTTATCTATTAAATATCATGATTCTATAGACGCATTTTTAAAACAGGGTATAGATGAAAAATGCGATTTTGATACTAGTATTAATTCATTAATTCAAATGTTTAAAAGTTAGCAAAGAATAAAAGAATATATATTCTTAAATGTAAATATTCTTAAAAAAATGACGATAAATTAGTATAAAGTAAGCCTCATTGAAAGGAGGTGAAATAAATGGCAAAAGGGTATAAATTTAGTCTTGAAAAATTACTGGAAATAAGGCAAGACAAAGAAGAAGAAAGCAAGAGAGAATTTACTGAGAGCAAAAAAGCTAAGGTTAACACAGAAAATGAACTTAACAATTTAAATGAGTGTTATGAAAAGTACAAAGGTATAAAACCTGGAGAAGATGTAATTTATCAAAAGGTTAAGCGTTCCTATCTTGCAGCATTAAATGTTGGTATAAAGCAAAAAACAAAAGAACTTAAAATTAAAGAAAAAGAGCTTGAAATAAAAAGACAAGAGCTTGCTAAAAGGCAGGTGGAAAGAAAAACAGTTTCAAGACTTAAAGAAAAAGGGTATGCAAGCTTTATAAAAGAGCAGGATAGAATAGAACAGCTTAATAATGATGAATTTGCATTATATGCTTATATGCGTAAATCTAAGGGAGGTGAGGTTTAGTGAGAGTAGATGGCAGCATGCCAAGTGGTGCTCCAAAAACAAGTAGTACTACTGTAAAAGAAAGTGTTTCATCAAATGGACAAAGTAGTGATTTTAATAAAGTATTAAAATCATCAGTAAAATCAAACAATAATTTTGATAAAGCTAGTAAAAGTAGCACAGAAAAAAATAGTACATATTCTCAAAATAATATAAAGAGCAAAAATAGTGATGATACTAAAAATTTAGTAAAAAATGAAGTATCAAAAAGTAAGGATATTTCCTTAGACAATGGTAAAAAATCTAATAAGATTGCAGATAAAACAAAGAAAAATACTGATGACAATTTAGCTTTAAAAAATACTTCTAATGTTAAAGATAATAATAAAGATACTGTAGTGGTAAATTACGATTTACTTAAGGATTTAAATGAAATTAAAATTGCAACTTCTGATGAAAATAATAGCAAATTAACTTCAGCTGTAGAAAATGTTATTAGTAATGTAAAAGAAAAGTCTGAGAAATTAGATGTTAATTCTATATTAGCTGTTTTAAATCAAATTACAGAAATAATAAATAGTAAAGTAGAAAACACAGATAATACTAATAATTTGTTAAAAGAAATTAACAGTATTATCTGTGTTTTCT
>JAAYQS010000060.1 GCA_012519155.1 Clostridiales bacterium | reverse complement strand
TGTTTTCATTGCCTCACTTATCATCCTTTCCCCTCCTATAATATGTATTAATACTATTATAAAAGGGATTTTTATAAGTGGGGAATTTTTATTCCCTTAAGTGGGTAAATTTATTTTACCACTAACACTAAATGAGGCATTTGAGACATTTGAAGGTGTTCCTCATGAATTATTAACAGATAATATGAAAACTGTTATGGATGAAGCTAGAACAAACTATAAAAAGGGGAAAGTAAATAATAAGTTTCAACAATTTGCTGATGATTATGGTTTTAAAGTTCGCCCCTGCATAGCAGGAAGGCCGAATACTAAAGCAAAAGTAGAAGCTCCAATGAAGCTGCTTGATGAAATAAGAGCTTATAATGGACAACTTGATTATGAAGGTCTTGTAAGACTTATTGAGAATTTAAATAATAGGATAAATAGTTCTTATCACACTGCAACTGGAAAAATTCCAATTTTGCATCAAAAAAGAGAAAAAGATTTCTTACTTGCACTTCCTACGGAACAAATAAGAAATCAATACAAAATTACCACTACTAGTGTTAAAGTCAATCGCCAAAGCATGATTTCATATAAATCAAATCAGTATTCTGTACCACCAGAATACATAGGTAAAAGACTAAAATTACAAGTATATGATAACCAACTACATATATATTGTAACACAGATTTGGTTACTATTCATGATGTAACAACTAAAAAATTAAACTATCATGAGGATCATTACTTAAAAATTAGTTCTTCTACCTTTAACTGCAAAGATTATGAGATGGCAAAAATGGCAAAAAACAACTTAAATATGATAGGAGAAGTATACAAAAATGAATAGTACATATAATCAATTAGTAAAAAATTTAGAATACTTAAAAATGAAACAAATGATTACACATCTTAATGAGGTTATTGATTTTACAACAAATAATAACTTGTCATTTGTTGATGCTTTAATAAAACTTACAGCTTATGAAATAGATTATAAAGAAGCAACTATGATAAAAGCAATGGTTAAAGTAGGAGCTTTTCCACATAATAAAGAAATCAAAGACTTTGATTTTGATTTTCAACCAAGTATTAACAAAGAGCAAATACTTGATTTTATATCATTTCGTTTTTTAGAAGCTAATGAGAATATTGTATTTTTAGGTTCTAGTGGAGTTGGTAAGACGCATTTAGCTACATCTATTGGAATCGCTGCCGCGAAGCGAAGATACAGTACATATTTTATTAAATGCAATGATTTATTACAGCAGCTTAAAAGAGCCAAGCTTGAGAATAGATTAGATGCAAGGCTGAAGCATTTTAGTAAATATAGATTACTAATAATAGACGAATTGGGTTATCTTCCTATTGATAAAGAAGATTCCAAACTATTTTTTCAGCTTATAGATAAAAGATATGAAAATAAAAGCACAATATTAACTACAAATATAAACTTTAATGCATGGGATGATATTTTTCTAGATCCTATAATTGCTAATGCTATTTTAGATAGAATACTTCATCATGCACACGTAGTTTCAATTACTGGAAATTCATATCGTTTAAAGGATCATATGAATTTCGAAGAAGAATAAAAAAACTACATTCTTAAATGATCAAAAATTTACATGATTAACTTGACATTTATATTTTAGAGTAAGAAAAAAGTTTGTAATCTCCCCTGTTTCCCCATCTATATATCCTTTGAATTTTAATCCATTCTTTGCATACCTCTCAATTTCTCTTCCATTAATTATTCTACTACTTTTCATACCTTCTTCCATTGCTTGTTTTCCCTACTCCAATATATCTTCATTTGAAATTTTAGATGGATCAAAAACAGTTTTTGGATTAGGAATATTTTTGTATTGTCCTGAAATAATTTCTCCTTTATTATTTAATGCTGGTAGCCTATATTCCACCTCATAAATACCACTCTGACCAACATCATCAATCTTACTAAATACTTTTTTTCTTAATTCTAGTATCTCATTTCCGTTGACCTTTGACAATGCTATTTTACTTTCTACTTTAGCTTACTACATAGAATCGTTGTAGATTACCATTAAATTCAACTCCTTTACTTCCTAGAAACTCTATAAATCCTCTAATATCACCAATGTAACTTTCGATTGTTTTAGCACTCTTACCATCTTCAATTAGACTTATCTTGAAATCTTCTATTACTTGACACATTGTTATTACTCCTCTCAATTTTCTTAAATAGAAAAGAGTTAATGCTTCTTGATTAGAAACATTAACTCTTTTATCAAATTTATAATATATATTTATCATTTATTTTAAATTCAGTTGATTTAGCCATTATTTATAGCTTTTAATTCTGAATAGTACTCTTATTCATATTTTATGAAATCTCTGTTTTTTACTATCTTATCAGTTGTTTTTGATGTATTTATCTTTACTGATGTATTATATTTTTTAGTTATCTATTCCATTGAGTGATTTTATTATCTATTGATTGGTTATTTATTATAGTTTCTTCATTGATTATTACTTTAGTTCTTATCTGATTAGATTTTCCTTCATTAGCTTATTATTTCTTCTGAATAGATATTATTTCTATTACTGAATTATTTATTATCAATTCTTTATTTTTCTTAGCTCTTATTTATCTTTTCTCAATTTCTTTATTCTTATTTATTTCAATTATTATTTCCCTTTAGGTTCTTGTTCCCCCCTATCCCCCCGTTCCTCTTTCCCAGTCCCGAGTCCCTATTTCCAAATTCCATTATTTGTATGTTTCATCTTTTCAATTCTTTTTATTTTTTAGTGATTTTCTACTACATATTATATGTTCTGAATTCCCCTCGATTTCAAGTGGAATTATTTACGCTAGGATTTCCTTGCTTATCAGCTTACGGTAGTTTTCACTCCTAGTTATCTTGGATTTTATAAATATTTCAGTGCATGAAAAAAAGATTAATGCTCCATTACTGAAACATTAACCTTTTTAACTTCTTTCACTACATTATTAATATTATGCAGTATTTATTCTTCTTGTATTGATTGATTTGACTATATTCTAATATTGATATTTTTTATGCAGTTACTTAATTCTTTATTATGCATCTACTTAACTATATCTTTTTTTAATATTGCTCCACTAATTCTTTGCTCTATTAAATCATAATTAATATTATAACTATTCTATAACTCATACTCATTAATAAATCTATCAATTTCTAATTCAATTCTTTCTTTTGAAATTTTATTACTAATTGCAAATCCTACTTCACCATCCTTTTCTACGACTTTCGTTGGTATATTCCAATAACTCATTTCTGATGAAAATTCACATAATTCAAAATCTAATACTAAACTCTCATTATTTCTTTTAACTCTTACAAAATAATATTCTTTATCATAATTTTCATAACTAATATCTATTTTATTCATAAACTATTCTCCTTTCTTAATCCATTTTATAAAGATGAAAGTATTCATCATAAAGTCCACAACACGCATCCATTCCTGGATTAGCTCCCATCGCGCCTTCTATTATTTTTTCAAATGAACCATATTTTTTTAATGCATCTTCGAATCTCAATCCATCTTCATATCCATATTCTCTTAAATTACTTGCTTTAACCTTTGCTAAGCCTTCGAAATCATTCCTTTTTATATATGAATTCAACCTATTTTGATTTCTTTGATTATTTGCAGCTCTTGCAATCTCTTCTAATGATGCGCCTTCTTTCTTCATTGAAATAACAAGTTCAGAAATATTATCGTTAGCTTCATGGTATTTTATTCTAATTTTCTTGTATTTAGCAACCTCTTCAGGATTAGTCCAATCATATTTTTCTGATGCAAATTCCTTAATTCTTGAAGGCGGTTCTGGATTAGGAGAATACCCATATACTGCGTTAGGATTTTCCACTGCATTAATTAAAACCTTAGGATTCTCGGATGGATTATTTTTATATTTAAATTTAGCTTTACTTACCCCCTTAATTGCAGAACTTTCTTTAGCTATCTTGCTTCCATCTTCTGCTTTATCTACATTCTTTACTGTTTTTGCTGCATCTTCTACTCCATCTATTCCTTTTGCAGACTTTGCTCCACTTACTTTCTTTAATAGCAGAACCTGTGCTACCTCTCCCACTACATAACCACCCATATATGCAATTCC